>JBDSEE010000100.1:0-18167 GCA_039920245.1 Ferruginibacter sp. | reverse complement strand
AGTTGATAGTTTAACTGTCAGCTAACAACTATCATCTATCAACTCCTAAGCAAGCCGTCGTAGCTCAGGGGTAGAGCACTTCCTTGGTAGGGAAGGGGTCGTGAGTTCGATTCTCACTGATGGCTCATATGGTTATTTGAAGTTGAGAATCGTAGCTCAAGGATAGAGAATCCCGATAGTACCCGGGATTACTGGTGGCTCAAAAAAATTGGCTGAGTAAAGCTAAAAATGTACAAGGGAGTGACACAACGATGCTGATGATGGTTGTGAAGCTTGTAAAATAAAAAGTCTTTGGTTTTCTGACTTAAACTGAAAAACCAAATTTTAAACACAACTTTTAAAAAGTATAAAATGGCAAAAGAATCTTTCAAAAGGGATAAACCCCACGTAAACGTTGGTACTATTGGTCACGTAGATCATGGTAAAACAACATTAACAGCCGCTATAACCGATGTTTTGTCTAAAAAAGGTTTGGCGGAGAAAAAAAATTATGATGATATCGATGGTGCACCTGAGGAAAAGGAAAGAGGTATTACGATAAATACAGCGCACGTAGAGTATGCTACGCTGGCTCGTCACTACGCACACGTTGATTGTCCGGGTCATGCCGATTATGTGAAGAACATGATTACAGGTGCGGCGCAAATGGATGGTGCTATCCTTGTGGTGGCTGCAACCGATGGCCCTATGCCTCAAACGAAAGAGCACATCTTGCTTGCTCGCCAGGTTGGTGTTCCTCAGATAGTTGTTTTTATGAATAAAGTGGATTTGGTGGATGATCCGGAACTACTTGAATTAGTGGAAATGGAAATCCGTGAACTACTTACATCCTATGGTTTTGATGGTGACAACACTCCTATTATACAAGGTTCTGCAACTGGCGCTCTTGCCGGCGAAGAAAAATGGGTTGCTAAAATTGATGAGTTAATGGATGCGGTTGATAGCTACATTCCTTTGCCTCCTCGCCCGGTTGATCTTCCATTCCTGATGAGTGTAGAGGACGTATTCTCTATCACAGGTCGTGGTACTGTTGCAACAGGCCGTATTGAAAGAGGTAAAATTAAAGTAGGTGAAGCAATGGAAATCGTAGGGTTGATGGAAAAACCACTTGCAACTACTTGTACCGGTGTGGAAATGTTCAAGAAATTATTGGACGAGGGTGAAGCTGGGGATAATGCAGGTCTTTTACTACGTGGTATTGAGAAAACTCAAATCCGTCGTGGTATGGTACTTTGCAAACCAGGTTCTATCACTCCGCACACTGAATTCAAGGGTGAAGTATATGTGTTGAGCAAAGAAGAAGGTGGACGTCACACTCCATTCTTCAATAAATACCGTCCACAATTCTATTTCCGTACTACAGACGTAACTGGTGAAGTTACCCTGAATGCAGGAACAGAGATGGTTATGCCTGGTGATAATACTAACCTTACTGTTACTTTAATTCAACCAATCGCAATGGAAAAAGGTTTGAAGTTTGCGATTCGTGAAGGTGGTCGTACAGTAGGTGCAGGGCAGGTTACTGAGATCTTAAAATAAGCCCCCTATCCCGATAGCAATCGGGACCCCGAGTGGGGACTTTGCGGAAGCTTTCATATATCTTTGCAAAGTACTTAGGCGGAAAGCTTAGGTACTTTGTTATTTAAAAAGTTCTTTAAATATTTACGGTCTTTAAAGTCACTTCATTGGGGGGATTTAGGGTCCGTTTTTTACGGGCATGGTGCAACGGTAGCATACGGGTCTCCAACACCCTTGATCTGGGTTCGAATCCTAGTGCCCGTGCAAATTGAATTTGAAAATCGGAAAATAGCTCAATGTGCAAATTGGAATTGGGCACTGCTTTAAATTTTCAAATTTTCACCCCGATGAATCGGGGTTCACATTTTCAAATTTATATTATGAACAAAATTTCTGTTTTTGTAAAAGAGTCTTATCATGAAATGGTTGAAAAAGTAACCTGGCCAAAATGGGAGCAGTTGCAACAATCAACCATGATCGTTTTAGGGGCTACTTTATTCATCACCGCTATTGTGGCCCTGATGGACTTTATTGCTAATGGATCAATGAAATTTATTTATTCTTTATTTAAATAATTATGACCGAAGAAATAACAGCGGCTGTAGAAAAGCAGGAAAAGGAAAATAAATGGTATGTCCTGAGGGTGGTGAGTGGGAAGGAGCGTAAGGTGAAGGAATACCTTGATAAGGATATCGTTCGTAATGGTTGGGATAAAGCTATCAAGCAAATTTTTCTTCCGGTTGAAAAAGTGTACAAGGTATTGAACGGTAAAAAAGTAATGAGGGAAAGAAACTTTTATCCTGGATATATTATGATAGAAGTTGCTGATGGGAAATTAAATGATGATATCATTCAGCATATAAGTAATATCAGCAACGTAATGCATTTTCTTACAGATGGTAAGGGTTCCAAAGGAAATATCATCTCATTACGTAAGGCCGAGGTTAATAAAATGCTTGGTAAGGTTGATGAAATGAGTGATGCAGGTGGTATGACAATGAGCGAACCTTTTATTATTGGTGAAACCATAAAGATCATTGATGGACCTTTCAACGACTTTAATGGTGTGATTGAAGAAGTAAACGATGAGAAGAAAAAACTTAAAGTACAGGTTAAGATCTTTGGAAGAGCTACGCCGGTAGAACTTAGTTATATGCAGGTGGAAAAAATTGCATAAATCTTTAAACTACATATCATGAAAAAATTATCAGCTATTATCCTTGTTTTATTTATTGGTTTGTCAATGCAGGCTCAGCCACCGTTAATAAATGCTAAATCAGGAATGAATTTCGGCGTTAAAACTTCAGAAACGAATGCAGTTGCGTCTGCAGATCTGTACAATAATGTAACTGAAAAAGAAACTGCTCTAAAAGTGAAAGGTAAGGTTGTGGAAGTATGTAAGGCAGAGGGCTGCTGGCTAAAAATGGAAACGGCCAACGGCACCATGATGATCCGCATGAAGGATCATAAGTTTATGGTACCGGTTTCACTGAGCGGCAAAACTATAGTAGCTCAAGGCACTGCAACAGTGAAAGAAACATCGGTAGATATGCTAAAACATTATGCGGAAGATGCTGGTAAATCTGCTGATGAAATTGCTAAGATAACAGAACCAAAAAAAGAGATCGTGATGCAGGCAACAGGCATCCTTGTTTTATAAAATAATTAAACCATTCAAAAAATAATTCAAAACCTCATCGCACGATGGGGTTTTTTAATACGGAATATGAGCCTGGAAAGAAATGATAAAATCACTTTTACTGCTGCATTACTTTCGGCAATAAAGTTTTTATTTTTCTATTGGATGATTTGGGTGATTTTTTTTGAAATAGCCAGGCTTGTTTTTCTTTTTACGAATTATTCTGAGTGGGAGCAGGCAGGAACAATGGAGGGTCTGAGATCTCTATTGTATGGTCTCCGGATGGATATGTCAATGGCAGCTTACCTGGCAATACCAGTTATTTTATTTATCCTCATCTCATACCCTTTTCCCTTTTTTAGAAGGGCAGTTCTGTATAAAATATATACAAGCATCTTACTTATATTGATTGTGCTGGTGCTTATCTCCGACATTGGATTGTATAAAGCATGGGGCTCAAGAATAGATGCAAGTCCCTTGAAATATTTTTCTAATCCAAAGGAAATGTGGGCTTCTGTATCAAACCTGCCGATTTTCTGGATACTCTTCGGTTACGTGATAGTCGTATGGATCCTCGTAAAGTTATTCATCAGGTTTATTCAATGGGGAGTAAGCCATTTAAAACAAGAACGGTTTAAATGGCTGCAAGTTGCTAGCCTATTACTTATTGGTGGATTATTCATCATTCCCATGCGGGGAGGATTTCAACTGGCACCCATTAACCAAAGTACTGTATATTTTTCCCAGTCTAATTTTGCTAACCTTGCTACATTAAATGCTCCATGGAACTTTATGTATTCCATAAACCATAATGTTGAGTCCGGGGTAAATCCTTTTGTATTTTTTAAAAATGATTTGAGTGAAAAGATTAAAGACAGCCTCTTTATTTCGCAGCGGAAAACGGAATCGGTCATCTCAAAAAAGACTTCAGGCCATCCCAACGTTATCCTGATAATATGGGAAAGTTTCACATCCAAAGTCATTGATTCAGTATTTGAAAGGAAAGAAATTACCCCAGGTTTTAACAGGTTAAAAAATGAAGGAACATATTTCTCAAATATTTACGCCAGTGGCGATAGAACAGATAAAGGGATCGTAGCAGTCTTGAGTGGTTACCCTTCCCAACCAACCACTTCCATCGTTAAAGTTCCTTCAAAAGCTGCGAAGCTTCCATCACTTGGGAAATTATTAAAAGATGATGGCTATCATACGGCATTTTATTATGGCGGGGAATTGGAATTTGCGAATATAAAAGCATATCTCCTGCAAGCTGGCTACCAGCAATTTATTTCAATAGATGATTTTGATAAAAAAGATCGGAATAGCAAATGGGGCGCACATGATGGTGTAGTAGAAAAGCGGTTGCAAAGTAATATTAATAAGATGCAACAACCCTTTTTTGTCAGTTGGCTCACACTTAGTAGTCATGAGCCTTTTGAAACACCAATGGCGCCATACTTTCATGGGAAAGACGACAAATCTCTTTTCCTAAACTCTTTGCATTACACAGATTCTTGTGTTTCCGCTTTTATTACGTTTGCAAAATCTCAGCCTTGGTGGAGCAATACGATCATCATGGTAGTAGCAGATCATGGTCATCGGATTCCACGTAGTGACAGAAAAGAAAATGATTTTAAGATCCCAATTTTAATGACAGGAGGTGCAATATCTAAAAATGAAACCGTAAGGAATGTTGGTGGACAAACTGACCTTCCAGCTACACTTTGGGGGCAGCTAAAACATGGCAAACCCAATCCATTTCCATGGAGTAAAGATCTTTTAGACAGCAGCACTTTACACTGGGCGTATTTCAGTTTCAACAACGGTTTTGGGTTCGTGAGTGACTCATCCATGTTTATTCACGACAATGTGGGTAATCGAATGATAGAAAGCAGGGGAAGAGTAGATTCCTTCCAGGCAAGAAGGGGAAAGGCTTTTTTACAGAGCAGTTTCCAGGATTATTTGGATAAATGATAAAGTTATAGCGAGCTTATAGGGATCTTATAGCGACCTTATAGGAACTTTTATATAGGAAACAGTATAGATACTCCCGGTACTCCTCATCTGCTTTATGCCTAAAGCATTGCAAACTTATGCTTTTGACAAGTGAAGTTTATTAAACATAAATAATATTAAAAAATATCAGCTAAATCCTATTAAACTTTACAACTGCTATGGTTTGTACAGAATAAAATTGTAGCTTTGCCGCCCCAATTAGTTCTTTTATGGAATTTGCTGTACTACTATTGAGCAGCAGGTTTGGGAGTTTCGCCAAAGTGCGGGACGCTAACACCAAAAAATGTAAACAATGGCAAAAGAAGTAACTGGCTTTGTCAAACTCCAATGTAAAGGAGGACAAGCCAACCCGGCACCGCCGATCGGTCCGGCCCTCGGTTCAAAAGGGGTAAACATCATGGAGTTCTGTAAGCAATTCAACGCAAGAACCCAGGATAAACCCGGAAAAGTGCTTCCTGTATTAATTACAGTGTACGCAGACAAATCCTTCGATTTTATTATTAAAACTCCTCCTGCAGCAGTTCAGCTAATGGATGCGGCTAAGATTAAATCTGGCAGCAAAGAGCCTAACCGTGTAAAAGTGGGTAAGGTATCCTGGGAGCAGGTAGAAGAAATTGCTAAAGATAAAATGGCTGATCTGAATGCATTTACCCTAAACAGTGCAATGAGCATGGTTGCAGGAACTGCACGCAGCATGGGTCTTACAGTAGAAGGAAAAGCCCCATGGGAAAATAATTAATCGTCAACCTCAAACTTTTTAAAAATGATTACTAAAAAAAGAAAAATAGCAAACGCTAAGGTTGACGCTAACAAATCTTATTCTCTTAAAGAAGCATCTTCCTTAGTAAAAGAAATTAATACAACAAAATTTGATAGTTCTGTCGACCTGCATGTAAAGTTAGGAGTAGATCCTAAAAAAGCTGACCAGGCCATCCGTGGAACGGTATCATTGCCTCACGGTACTGGTAAAACAAAGAAAGTACTTGTGCTTTGCAATCCTGATAAAGAAGCAGAAGCAAAAGCAGCTGGTGCTGATTTTGTAGGTCTTGATGAATTCATAACAAAGATTGAAGGTGGTTGGACAGATATGGACGTGATTGTTGCAACTCCATCTGTAATGCCTAAAATTGGTAAGCTTGGTAAAATACTTGGCCCACGTAACCTGATGCCAAATCCAAAAACTGGAACTGTTACTAATGATGTA
The DNA here is from genome assembly GCA_039920245.1 of Ferruginibacter sp. Lineage (GTDB taxonomy): Bacteria > Bacteroidota > Bacteroidia > Chitinophagales > Chitinophagaceae > Ferruginibacter. The sequence continues at coordinate 11,790 of JBDSEE010000100.1, read as the reverse complement.
GCTGGTGCAGTTAATGACCTGAAAGGTGGTAAAATCGCTTTCAAGGTTGATAAAGTTGGAATCATTCATGCATCAGTTGGCAGAGTAAGTTTTGCACCTGAAAAGATCGCAGAAAATTGCCAGGAGTTTATCAATGCAATTGTAAAACTTAAGCCTGCAACTTCTAAAGGAACTTATGTTAGAGGTGTTAGCATGGCAAGTTCTATGAGCCCGGGTATTATAGTAGATACTAAATCTGTTCTTAACTAAAACCTCACCCAATCTCCAAAAGAAAGGGGTAGGCAAAAATTATTTGATATGACAAAGAATGAAAAAAACGATGTGATTGAACTGCTGAAAGGCAAGTTTTCTCAATATAATAATTTCTACGTAACTGATACCGAAAGCCTTACCGTGGCCCAGATTGGTAAACTGCGCAATCATTGTTTTGATAAGCAGGTAGAAATGAAAGTGGCTAAAAACACTTTGATAAAAAAAGCATTGGAAAGTATTGATGCTGAAAAATATGCAGGTGTTTTCGATTCACTGCATAAAGTAACCGCATTATTGTTCAGCGAAAATCCTAAAGATCCAGCTGTTATTATCAGCGGTTTCCGTAAGGAAAATAATAATGAGCGCCCGGTATTAAAGGCTGCGTTTATTAATGGTGATGTATTCGTTGGAGACAACCAGTTAAAAGCACTTACCCAGATCAAGACCAAAAATGAATTGATCGGTGAAGTTATTGGCTTATTGCAAGCACCGATACAGCGTGTTTTGGGTGCATTACAAAATAAGGATGCTGCGAAAGCAGAAGCAGCACCTGAAGCAACGGCAACTGAAACTCCTGCTGCAGAAGCGCCAACAACTGAAGCAAATGCGACTGAAGCGCCTGCAACTGAAACTCCTGCAACTGAAACTCCTGCTGCAGAAGCACCAACAGCAGAAGCCAGCGCTGAAGAAAAGCCTGAAGCTTAATTAGTATTTTATGTGCATAGGCACATTTGAATAAAAACAATTTTTTTAAACCATCCGCCGGACTCATCAATTGGGTATGAAGGCGGGAAAAATTAAACACAATGGCAGACGTAAAATCATTAGCAGAAAACCTTGTAGGTTTAACTGTAAAAGAAGTTCAGGAATTAGCTGAATTTTTAAAATCAGAATATGGCATTGAACCAGCTGCAGCAGCAGTGGTTATGAGCGGCGGTGGCGATGGCCCGGCAGCAGTAGAAGAAAAAACATCTTTTGATGTAATACTTAAAGCAGCAGGTCCTAACAAACTTGCAGTAGTTAAAATCGTAAAAGAATTAACAGGGTTAGGACTTAAAGAAGCTAAAGATTTAGTTGATACAGCTCCAAAACCAGTTAAAGAAGGTGTTGATAAAGCAACAGCAGAAGAATTAAAAACCAAGTTAACTGATGCGGGTGCTGATGTTGAAGTAGCTTAATTTCTTTTTTTGATATTTGCAAAGCCAGTGTTCGTCACTGGCTTTTTGCATTATAGTATGTCTGCTAAAAATGAAATTAAAAATCCCCGGTCATTTTATACCGGGGATTATTATAAAATTTAATTGCGTGCTGGCCTAAACTTTAGGTGCAGCATCAAGGATTTCCTGGTTTACACCTGACGCATATTTTTCAAAGTTCCTGATAAAATGATTTGCGAGCCATGTTGCTTTTACATCATAAGCATTTTTATCTGTCCATGTATTTTTAGGATTCAGAATTTCTGCAGGTACACCGGGACATTCTTTCGGCATCATCATCCCAAAAACAGGATGAACTTCCAGTGCTACATTATCTAATTTTCCTTCCAGCGCAGCGGTGATCATTGCTCGTGTGTATGCAAGTTTCATTCGTTTGCCAATGCCATACGGGCCGCCGCTCCATCCAGTGTTTATCATCCACACATTTACATTATGATGTTTCATTTTATTGCCGAGCATCTCTGCATACTTACCAGGATGAAGCGGTAAGAATGGTGCTCCGAAACAAGCGCTGAACGTAGCCTTTGGCTCTGTAATACCGGCTTCAGTTCCAGCTACCTTTGCAGTATATCCGCTGATAAACTGATACATTGCTTGGCCTGCATCAAGCTTGCTTATAGGTGGAAGAATAGCATAAGCATCAGCAGTAAGAAAGAAAATATTCTTTGGCGTTCTGCCTATAGAAGGCTCCAGGGCATTGCTGATAAAAGATAGTGGGTAACTTACCCTTGTGTTTTCTGTAATGGTTTTGCTGCTAAAATCAATTGTATTAGTTCCTGGAAGAAAACTGACATTCTCCACTAAAGCTCCGGGCCGGATGGCACGGAATATTTCAGGTTCTTTTTCTTCGCTTAGGTCAATGGTCTTTGCATAACATCCACCTTCAAAATTAAAAACACTGTCGTCTGTCCATCCATGCTCATCATCACCTATTAGGCTACGTTTAGGATCTGCACTTAGTGTAGTTTTACCAGTGCCGCTAAGGCCGAAAAATATTGCTGTATCGCCAGCATCACCCATATTTGCGGAACAGTGCATGCTTAAAACATTTTTTTGCTGGGGTAAAATATAATTGAGGATGGTGAAAATGCCTTTTTTTATTTCTCCGGTATAGCCCGTGCCACCTATCAGGATTGTTTTCTTAGTAAAGCTAACCATGGCAAAATTATGTTGCCGCGTACCGTCTTCTTTTGCATTAGCCATAAAACCCGGAGCTTGTATTATATGCCATTCAGGTACAAATTTGTCAAGCTCAGCTTCGCTGGGTCTTAAAAACATATTGTATGCAAACAGGTTGCTCCAGGGGTTTTCATTAATCACCCTTATGTTGAGCCTGAATTTAGCATCGGCACAGGCAAAGCAATCTCTTACCCAAATTTCTTTTTCAGATAGGTATTGCATTAATTTATCCTGCATGGCATCAAAGTACTTCTCATCAATGGGAATATTAAAGTCATTCCAATACACAATGTCTTCAGTTAGCGCATCTTTTACAATAAACTTGTCCTTAGGGCTCCTGCCGGTAAATTCCCCGGTGTTGATAGCAAGGGCACCGGTATCACTTAGCTTGCCTTCTCCACGTTGAATGGTTTGATCAGATAGCTCTGATGGCGTTAATTGAAAGTGTACAGGTTTTTGAGGGTGCAAGCCTTTTTCTGCCAAAGCTCTTAAAGGAGCCTCAGGCAACATTGTTACTGACATAGCAAGCGTCGTTTAGTGAAGCTGCAAAGGTAGCACTTAGCTTAAATACTTAAAAGTATTGTTGTAATTCTTGACATAATTTGCTTTAATAAATAACGATATCCTTTAATTTTTTTTAAAGAAATCTGGCTTTTTAAAGAAAGCATTTGATAATCTATTACAGCCATTAAACTAGCACTATTTATTTAAGTAATAAAAAAATGTTGGGTGGCTTATGATGATTTTTTTTAAAACGTATATTGCAGCATAAGTTTTACTTCTTTTAAAATAGCATTATGAAATCATTACCAGTTTCCAAAGACATTTTTATTGAAAACCGCAAAAGGTTTACAGGTAAAATGGAGAAGAACAGTATTGCCATTTTTAATAGCAATGATGAGTTGCCACTTAATGGAGATGCACTACATAAATTTAAACAAAATGCTGACCTGTATTGGCTTTGTGGTGTTGAGCAGGAAGATACCATGGTAATCATATTTCCTGATAACCCGGATCCAAAATACAGGGAAGTATTGGTATTGGTAAGACCTAATGAGATGAAAGAAAAATGGGACGGTCATAGGTTAAGAATAAATGAAGCCCAGGGTATTTCGGGTATTGAAACCATTGTATGGCTTGATAGCCTGGAAGCTTTGCTACAACCCTGGATACATTCTGCTGAGATCATTTACCTGAATACAAATGAAAATGACAGGAAGGCAAATTATATTCCGGTACGGGATTACCGCTTTACAGATTTTATGCGGCAGCGGTATCCATTGCATCAATATCGCCGTAGCGCAAGAATAATGAAGGAATTAAGAGCAATCAAAACTGCTGCCGAGGTAGAAGTATTGCAAAAAGCAATGGATATTACGGATAAAACATTCAGGCGATTGTTACAGGTGATCAGGCCTGGAATTATGGAAAATGAAATTGAAGCTGAAATTTATCACTCCTTCCTGTCGCAAGGCAGTGTTGGTCCGGCCTATGGATCTATCATTGCTAGTGGCGACAGGGCAAGAACACTGCACTACATTGAAAATAACCAGGAATGTAAAGATGGAGAATTGATCCTTATGGATTTTGGTGCTGAATATTCTGGGTATAATGCGGACCTTACCCGTACAGTACCGGTGAATGGAAAATTTGGCCGTAGGCAAAAAACAGTGTACAATGCCTGCCTGCATCTTCATCATTATGCAGTTAGTATTTTAAAACCAGGGATCAGCATTATTGATTACACAGAAAAGATAGGCGACGAGGCAACCTTTATTTTTCAGAAGATAGGATTGCTACGAAAATCAGATATAAAAAATGAAGACCCCGATAACAGGGCATATCGTAAATATCTATACCATGGTATTTCGCATCACCTGGGTATAGATGTTCATGACCTGGGCACGAGAACTGAACCCGTAAAAGCAGGAATGGTTTTTACAATTGAACCAGGGATATATATTGAAGAAGAAAAGATGGGTGTGCGCATTGAAAATAATTTTTGGATAACAAGAAACGGAAATAAAGACCTGATGAAGAATATTCCAATTACCGTGGAAGAGATAGAAGCATTGATGAAGAATTAGTTTATAAATCCAACCAGCATTTTTCATGAAACAAATTCCCAATCTTTTCACACTTCTTAATTTAGTTTTTGGATGCCTCGCTATTATTTGTGTTTTACAAAATGGTATCAGTATTCAATATACAAATGATGCAGCGCAGTATATTGATTTCCCAGAGCGGATATGGATGGCATCTTTGTTCATTGGTATTGCTGCAGTGGTAGATTTCATGGATGGCTTTGTTGCAAGGTTGTTCAATGCATCATCAGAACTGGGCAAGCAATTGGATTCATTAGCTGACGTGGTAAGTTTTGGTGTGGCTCCTGCAATGATCATCTACCAGTTTTTAAGATTAAGTTTTGCTAAAGAACAAGATGGAATTGATGTTAACATCATCTTTCTTGTTCCGGCACTGTTCATTGCTGTAGCTGCTGCTTATCGTTTAGGTAGATTCAACCTGGATGCATCGCAGCAATATGGTTTCAAAGGAGTTCCTGTTCCCGCTGCCGGAATATTGATCGCATCATTCCCATTAATTTATTGGAACAGCTCCCAGGAGATGATTATAAACCTGTTGGTAAATAAATGGTTTTTATATTCATTTATTATTATCATCTGTTGGCTTATGGTAAGCAGGTTGCCGCTGCTTGCATTAAAATTTAAGGATAAGGCAATGAAAAATAATATACCTGCAATTATAATATTCATTGTTGCAGTTATTAGCGTCCTCTTATTACATTGGCTATCTGTTCCCGTCATCTTTATAGCCTACATTCTTATATCTTTGTTTTCAAATAAAAAAAATGATCTACAAAGCACTGGTAACAGTAATGCCGCTTAAAGAATTGCTGGATCCACAGGGTAAGGCTGTATTAAATGGTCTCGAAAACCTTGGCCTAAAAGGTGTACAGGATGTACGGGTGGGAAAAAGTATAAGCTTACAAATAGAAGCGCTATCAGAAGCAGATGCAAAAAATATTGCAGAAGAAGCCGCAAAAAAATTACTTGCAAACCAGGTGATGGAAATGTATGAGGTTTCAATTAATTAATTATCTAATTAGCCAATATGCTAATAGGTTGTTCTAAAAATTGCCGCATGAGATCATTATCACATTAGCATATTTTAAAATCATCATGCTTTATATCGTTCCAACTCCCATCGGAAACCTTGCAGATATTACCTACAGGGCTGTGAGTATTCTAAACGAAGTAGAATTGATCCTGGCCGAAGACACACGTACCACACAGGTGTTGCTGAATCATTATAACATTCACAAACCTATTTCTCCTTATCATCAGCATAATGAACATAAGATCGTAGAGCATCTTGTCGATCAGTTGCAATCCGGTAAGTCAATAGCCTTGCTTACCGATGCGGGTACGCCTGGTATAAGTGATCCTGCTTTTTTATTGGTACGGGCTTGTATTAAAAATAATATTGAAGTTCAATGTCTTCCTGGTGCAACTGCTTTTGTACCTGCATTGGTAAACAGTGGCCTGCCCATGAATAATTTCTGTTTTGAAGGATTTTTGCCTCTGAAAAAAGGAAGGCAAACCATGTTGAAAAAGCTGGCAATAGAAGAACGCACCATGGTGTTTTATGAAAGCCCTATGAGACTGCTAAAAACACTCACAAATTTTATTGAATATTTTGGTGCAGATCGTCAAGCCTGCGTATGCCGTGAACTCACCAAGAAATTTGAGGAGAATGCCCGTGGGAGTTTGGAAGAATTATTAAAGCACTTTTCCCTTAAATCTATTAAAGGCGAAATTGTAATTGTTATGGAGGGAAAGGCTTAGTTATTATTTACCAGGATTATCACAAGATTTTAATTTACTTAGCCGAATTTTGCGACTAATAATTCTATACAAAATGAAATTTTTTACTACCGTTATTGTTTGCCTTTTTATTTCTATTTCCATTTTCGCCCAGGCAGACCGCTGGCAGCAGCGTGTGAATTATAAAATGGACATTGATATGGATGTAACGAAAAATACATTCTCCGGTAAACAGCAGTTGATTTATACCAATAACTCCCCGGACAAATTGACCAAATTATTTTATCACTTATATTGGAATGCCTTTCAGCCTGGCAGCAGTATGGATGTAAGAAGTCAGTATTTGGGTAAAACCCTTATTAATAAAAGAGCAGACTGGGACAGCCGTGTAAAAGACAGGATAGCAAATTTAACCCCTAAGGAAATTGGATCTCAAAAAATTATTTCCATAAAAATGAATGGCATTTCGCAACCATTCATTTACCATGAAACGATACTGGAAGTACAGCTAACCCAGCCAATTATGCCTCATACTAAAGTTACCCTCGATATGCTATTTGAGGCCCAGGTACCTTTGCAGGTGCGTCGATCCGGAAGGGACAATCCCACAACCAAAGTGCGCTACAGCATGAGCCAGTGGTATCCAAAGTTATGTGAGTATGATTATGAAGGCTGGCATCCTACTCCATATATAGCTCGTGAGTTTTATGGCGTTTGGGGAGATTATGATGTAAATATCCGCATTGATAAAAATTACAAAATAGGAGGCACAGGTACTTTACAAAATGCGTCTGCAATTGGGTGGGGATATGATAAGCCTGGCACATCGCTTAAACCCACAGACACGGATAAACGCAGCTGGCATTTTACAGGACAGAATATTCATGATTTTGTTTGGGCAGCTGATCCTGAATATTTGCATACTAGCCGAACGATAAAAGATGGCCTGATAATTCACGTAATTTATAAAGCGTCCTCTGCAAGGGAAGATTCTGCGTGGCAAAAAATTGCTGATGCATCGGTAAAGGTGTTGCCCTATATTGAAAAGCATTTTGGTAAATATCCTTATCCCCAGTATTCTTTTATACTAGGTGGTGACGGTGGGATGGAATATCCCATGGCAACCTTAATATCGTCTGCTTCCATGGGCACAGCATTTCACGAATGGATGCATAGTTGGTATCAAATGATGATGGGAACTAATGAGGGTCTATATCCCTGGATGGATGAAGGTTTCGCAAGCTTCGCAGAGGAACTTGTGACGAGCTTTTACAATAATAATAGTGCATTACTCCGTTTTAAAGCTTCACTCAAAAGAAACTTGAGTGATGCTGACATAGAGGTTGCTACGGCAAATTTACCTGATGAACATACAGGCTCATACGACAGTTATTTTGACCTGGTAAAAAGCGGCTTGGAAGAGCCAATGACAACGCATGCTGATCATTACAACACAAACTATGCTTACGGTTTGGCTGCCTATAGTAAGGGAGAGGTTTTTTTGGAGCAACTAGGATATGTAACAGGCGCAAAAGTTCGGGATAGTATACTAATAGAATATTACAAACACTGGCGATTCAAACATCCCAATGCAAATGATTTTATGAAAATAGCACAGGATGTAAGTGGAATGCAACTGGATTGGTACAAGCAATATTGGATAAACGGAACAAAGACGATCGACTATGGAATAGATAGTTTATGGGAAGAAAAGGGTGTTTCTAAAATTCGGTTGCGAAGAGTGGGGCTTATGCCAATGCCTGTAGACCTTAAATTAACTTTTAAAGATGGCAGTACTGAGTTGCATTCCATACCGCTCAATTTAATGTTTGGAAATAAACCAGATGAAAAACTTGCCGACAAATTCATTGTTGATGAAGAATGGCGCTGGACACACACTACCTATGTGGTGCAGGTAAATCGCAGGCTTGCAGATCTGAAAATTGCCGAAATAGATCCAACGAAACGCATGGCAGATACCGAACGAAAGAATAATAAATTAGAACTTAACTGGTGATGACTTAAAATAAAAACCCGGGTTTAAACCGGGCTTTTATTTTAAACATTTTCCGGATCTTCATTAAGATAATTTCCTAGTTGTTTTTCCAATCAAAGTCCCATTGTACCACACTTGCAGGGTATAATCTCCTTTTAAAAATCTGTCCGGTGTAAGCGAAAAGTTCAACGGTTTTTCATCTCCAGGCTCTTCAACATAAATTTTGCGTGAATATATTTTTTTTCCTTCGGCTGTATTAAATGTGCCAGTTTCCCAGGCTGAATTACTCACTACTTTTCCATCAGGCTGCAACACCACTACCAGTATTTCTGCTTTTGCATCCTGTATATTCTTTATATAAAACGAGCCAACTATTTTTTCTGCATTTTCAGATGTTGAAGTTTCTTCTTCAGCAGCATTATTCAGCATGGTAGCATACAAATGCATTCCCGCAGCACGTGCTGGTACGTTTTTGTCCGCTGAATTTTTTTCTTTTTCAGCTTTTATACTACTGACAGTTCCTGCATTTTTATCCGAGGCCATCAATTGATTGATCAGCTGTTGTAACCTTTTATTTTCTGTATTTATATTTGTATAGCGATCCTGTAATATTTCCAGCTTTTGTTGTAACAAATCAATTTTTTCTTTTGCAATGCTTAAGTCAGCATCAGGACGTTGGTCTTTTAATAACGCTGCAATTTCCTGTTTTAGCCTGTCCATTTCGGCAAGCATGGTTTGTGCTGTATTGTTTTCAAGTGAAACACCAGCTAGCTGGACATTGTCGTCCATTTTTTTTAGTGTGCTGTTATAAACATGTTGTAAAGAATCCCGTACTGACCTGTTATCCCCGGATGAAGAAATGATTATTGTTTTATTTGAGTTGCTATTACTTTTAAAGTAAAGCTGGTAGCCTGCAATAGCAAGCATTACAGAGGAAAGTACCAGGATGAAAATAGAAATGTATAATAATGAATCGTAATTATTTTTTCTCATTTCATATTTACCTATTAGGCTTTTTTAAACTGCAATTTTGGTGACCATTAAAGTTTAAGGATTCACGCTTTGATTTACATAAGCAGAGATCCATCCCACCTGGCCATTTTTAACGAGGTAAAAATTCTTTTTTTCCATCGTACCCTCAAACTGGCGAACAATCTTTATAAGTAAACCGATGCCGGCCATTAATGATTTTTGGTCGAATACTTTATGCACCCTTTGTACTTCTGAAGTTATTGTTTCTTTTATTTCCGTGTTACCCTTGATAGTGCCTACTATGTTTTCCGCAGAAAGTGATTGATAATTATTCATAAGCCTTTCACTGAATTTGACCAGTTCATCATATGAAAATGGAACAACTGAATTTTCAATAAGTTCAGGATAAAGTAACGTAGCTACTGCCCAAGCGATGCCTCCGCTGAATGCAAAATTATCATTCATATTATAGGCCCCACTTTCATTAACGGCATACACAATTTCTTCATCAGGTTCACCAGCAAGCACCCGGTTCATTTGCTTATTATAATTGGGAATACTTTTATCATTCTCAACTCTTTTTTCAGTTGCATTGGAAATAGTTTTTGTGCCCCAGGTAAGTAAGAAAAGTTTCAGCGTTTTGGTATTGCCATTCTTAAAATATCCACCCTTTGTGTTACCACTCCCAATATCTATTAGGAAAGTATTGTATCTTCTTTCTTTTGGTACAATGCCCAAATGCGATAGCCTTGCTTCTTCCATACCATCAATAACAGATACAGCTTTGCCAGGTTCATTTATTATAAGCCTGAAGGAATCTGCAAGATTTTTTATCCAGCTGTTTTTATTTTCTTTTTCGGCCTGCCCTTTTACCCCACTACTAACTACTACGAAAATTTTAGAGCTGTTTATCTCATAATTTTTAAGTGCAAGGTTATATACCCCGATTAGGCCCTTAAGCGTTGCAGAAAAAGTAGCAGGGGTGAATGAAATAAAATCTGTATTTACTGAACTGTCTTTAATAGCAGTGAATACGCCGGTTGCAGCGGCATTTTTTTTCAGTTCTATAATACTAAGCTTTACCCCTTTGGAGCCAACGTCGATACCAGCGTACAGATTGGCTTTTTTTATTTTTGCCGGAATTGAATTCTGAGCCAGCGTAGGTGCAGTAAATAAAACCAGGAAAGAACAGATTACTATAAACAAACTTAGGGTGCTTGTTTTGTGCATATTTTAATTTTGTTGATAAAATTAAAATATTAGCATCGGTACTATATAGAAGTAGATAAAATGTGCAAAGAATTATTCTGCTAAAAACAGTTGCTTAGTGATTAAAAAAGAAATAAAAAATTACCGGCCGAAAAATTTATTTACAGCTTCTACCTTGTTGCTTACATGTAGCTTAGTGTAAATATTATACATGTGTTTACGTACGGTTTCTGCACTTAAACATAATTTTATAGCAATTTCTTTATGGTTCATTCCTTCGGCTACCATTTGTAAAACTTCTAATTCTCTCCTTGAAAGAATTTCACTAAGGCTGTTACCTGATGAGGGCTGCTTTTGAAATACCGCCACCACTTTACGTGCTATCTGGCTACTCATGGGAGCGCCTCCTTCATTTAGTTCCTTCATAGCTTCCAGCAATTTTGGGGGAGCTGTTTTTTTTATAATATAACCATTAGCACCGGCACTTAGGGCTTCAAATATCTTTTCATCATCTTCATATACTGTACACATCATAAACAGCATATCAGGGCAAGTGATTTTTAAATCTTTCACTACCTCAATTCCATTGATGCCCCCCAATTGTATATCCATCAATACAATTTTTGGCTGGAATATCGGAAGTTTAACCAACGCATCTTCGCCATTTACGCAGGAACATGCCAGATTGAAATCATCAGACAGATCAATGATCTGTTCTAAGGCATTTCGAATGTCATTATTATCTTCAACAATTGCTACAGGAATTTTCATATCAACAAAGGTTGTTCATTTTAAATTCTCCCGCAATACCCGAAACCGGTAATTTTTTAACGGGGCTGGTATAAAAGAAATTTTTCCTTAAAGTATGGCTCATGAAAGGTTTTTCCAATTTCCCAGACAAAGGGCTTGCACCCGCTGTCGAATATCTCCTGGCTCAAATCGCCACCCTTAAGGCATATTAATCCATTGGGTACTTCTGCTTGTATCTTTTTGTTTTTTTTAATGAGAGGCTTACTCCATATCCATAATTCCTTTAAAGGCGCTACAGCACGGGTAACCAAAACATCGTACTGGTTCTGTGGGAGGGACTCAGCCCGGCTATGTTGGGTCGAAATATTTT
>JBDSEE010000099.1:0-3874 GCA_039920245.1 Ferruginibacter sp. | reverse complement strand
GGTGCTCTTATACAGTTGCATAAGTTCATCATCAGGAGCAGTAGTAGTTGACTGGTTTTTAAGGAAAGGCACATTTCGAAAGTACGAAAAATGTATGGCCATACATTGATTCAACAGGCGGAATCTTTTGCAGTGAGATTTGATAAGGATATACAGAAAAAAGATTGAAAGGCTTTGTGTAATTCTGAAAATACCTGCATCCACTAAAAAATAACTATCATGAAAAAAATAATCTTATTACTTATCCCCGTGCTTTTAATCATGCAGGCATTTGATGGATCTAACCAATTTACAATAACCGGTCATATAACAGATGTAAATGGAAATGCGATTGCATTTGCAAGTGTTTCTTCGGGCCGCAAAGCTATAAGCTCGGATGCCGGGGGCTTTTATTCCATTGCTGTGGAAAATAAAAATGCTAAGCTGGTTTTCTCTGCTGCGGGATTTGAGCCCAAGAAAATTGCCATCAATGGCGTGGCTGTTATCAATGTTACGCTAACTGCTGCATCCGGAGTATTGAACGAAGTAGTAGTTTCTAGTGCCTATGGCATAAAAAGACAGGCGAGAATTGACGGTTATTCTTACAATGTAGGCAATGCGCTGGCAGGTAAAGTATCGTGTATTATAGTCAGCAGTGGAAATAAACAGCTCAATGATTCGGAGCAAAACTTTAATACAGAAGGCTATGACCATATTACAGAAAATAATTTCCTGAAAGCAACGGATAATCCACTATCTACTTTTTCCATAGATGTAGATGCTGCCTCTTACAGCAATGTGAGGCGGATACTTAACTCAGGACAGCTACCGCAAGCGGGTGCTGTAAGGATTGAGGAGATGGTAAATTATTTTCATTATGATTATCAGCAACCAGGAAAAGATGAACCTTTCTCATTTACAACAGAAATTTCTGATTGCCCCTGGAACAGCAACCACAGGCTGGCTCTCATTGGAATGCAAGGAAAAAAGATACCGGTTGAGAACCTTCCGGCCTCAAACCTTGTTTTTTTGATTGATGTATCCGGCTCAATGAATGATGAAAATAAATTACCCCTCGTAAAGTCTTCTTTGAAATTACTGACAGAGCAGCTAAGGGAACAAGACCGGGTATCCATTGTGGTATATGCCGGGGCTGCGGGGCTGGTGTTACCGCCAACTAGCGGGGCTAATAAAATAAAAATAACAGATGCGCTGGACGAACTTTCTGCTGGCGGTTCTACAGCGGGTGGCGCAGGTATTATGCTTGCATACAAGACGGCGAATGAGCAATTCATGAAGGAAGGCAATAACCGTGTGATCCTTTGCACTGATGGTGATTTTAATGTGGGTATGAGCAGTGATGATGCAATGGAGACTCTTATAGAAAAAGAAAGAAACAGCGGTGTTTTTTTAACCGTGCTGGGTTATGGTATGGGGAATTATAAGGATAGTAAAATGCAAAAACTTGCAGATAAAGGTAACGGCAACCATGCTTATATAGATGGCATAAACGAAGCTAAAAAAGTATTGGTGAATGAATTCGGCGGCACTTTGTTTACCATAGCAAAAGATGTAAAGCTGCAGGTAGAATTTAACCCAGCAAAAGTACAGGGTTACCGGCTGATAGGGTATGAGAACCGCATGCTTCAGAAGGAAGATTTCAACGATGATAAAAAAGATGCAGGAGAACTTGGGAGTGGTCACACGGTAACTGCATTGTACGAGATCATCCCAGCAGGTGTAAAATCCAGCTTTCTAAAGGATACGGATACACTCAGATACCAGGAGCAAACTGCCTTAAGTGCCACATCGTTCGGTAATGAAATGATGATGATCAAATTCCGTTTTAAAACACCAGAGGGCTCCAGGAGCCGGCTTACGCAATATCCTGTTGCAGATCATCATATTAGTTTAGCGAATACCTCGGATAATTTTCGCTTCGCCGCTGCTGTGGCCGAACTTGGCCTGTTGCTTAGGGCTTCTGAATTTAAATCGACGGCAAACTATGAACAGCTTTTGAGTATTGCAGAAAATGCCAAAGGAAAGGACGCCGAAGGTTACCGGGCAGAATTTATACAATTGGCAGAAAAGGCAAGATCACTGTCAAAAATTACCGCTATCAGATAATGTACAGGCAGGTTAATTCCTACTGCTTGTAAAAGTAAACGTGAACGGTTTGTTTTAAAAGATAAAGATCTGTAGACTTACAAAGGGATGTCTACGGATCGTTTTTTTATCGTTTGCATTTTGGTGCAAGTTTCTAAAAGCCACTTGGTCTTTTTAGTAAGCGGTATTGTGTCCGAAATTTCAAAAGAAATTACTAATTGAAGGCCTGCTTTTATTGCCTGCAATAACGAGCTGATTCTTCGACAGGAAATTTTTTCTCTAAATCAATATCATTAAAAGCATTCGTAGAACCCCACCCAAACAATTTCTCGAAAAAGGGCAAAAGTTTTTTGTTTTTTATTTTCCCTAAAGCGTTTTAACCTTATGGCAGATGCAAACATGGAAGAGTATATTATGGGAATCTGAGTTGCGCTGAGCCCTGGTTCCTGGCAAGCAACCACTTCTCATTCTGGCGGAAGTGGTCCAAATGTCCACTTGTGTCATTTAGTTCAGCCGGTCCTGTCATAGAATTCCTCAAATTCATACTGCTTGAAAAGTATACCTGCAAGATTTATTTATCGGTAGTCTTTATCTTCTAAAAGGTTTAATTTTTTAATTTACTCTTTTTATAATTACATAAATATTTAAGAAGCTGGTAAAGGGATAATGCATGGAATAATTTCGTTGAAGATAAAATTACATTGGTTGATTAAGTAGCCAGGGTTTTTCCCTAATAGTCCTATAAAGTTGCTTCATTTAAACCCCCAACATATGAAACAGTTTATATTAGCAATCAACTGCCTGCTTTATTTGTCAGGCACAGCACAGGTTACTTTATACCAGGAAAAAAACTTTTCTGGTACAGCCAAAACTTTGGCTTTAGGACAATATTCTCTTAGCGACTTTAATGATATGGTAAATTCTGTCAGGGTAGCGCCTGGTAATGTGATTGTACTTTATGAAGATGCGGAAAATAATAAAGGCACTGGCAAATCAATAGATATTTTAGAAGATTGCCCTGATCTAAATGTCTACAACTTCGATAAAAAAGCCTCGTTTGTTGTCGTATTTGCAGCAGCCAATGGAAATCGTATATGGGTGCGGAATAGATTAGAAAATGGTCAGTTTATTCCGGGTCATTGGGAACACAAAAGAGCAAATGGCTCGTCGCCGAATAGTACAGTAGCGGTTGTTGCGCCAGCTTACCAGCCTGTAACACCACCGGTGGTAACTATTGACCCTGGAACACCTCCACCGTCTATCAATCCCCCTCCAGGTAATGGAACAAGAATTAGGATTAGCGGAGATAAATATGTTATTAATAGTCTGGCTACTTTGAGTGCTGATGAATTAGCCACCTGGGATCACGCAGTCACTGATCAGAATGGAGTCCTGGGTTCAGATTTTAACGGTAAACAAATAATAGGATCGGCTGCTTTCCAAAGGAAATTTGAAAATGGTGCTATAGGCACAGGCGCGAATGCTTTAGGTGCTAGTAATTTGAATTTCTGGTACCCTCAAAAAGAAAAAGGAGACAACTCTGCTTATCCATATTATAAGCGCACACTTACAGGAAACCTGCAATGGACAGATATATATGATAATGTAAAATCATTGCCCGATCATGATTTGAATATTGATATTGTACCCGCAGCAGGATATGAATATTTGATCACAAAGGCCCATCCGTCAGAAAAATCCAAGCTCACAACAGCAGCATTTACAAAAGATGGTCACCCACTAAAGGATTGCCCGGCAAGTTATTCTCAGATAGAATGTGAAATAGATC
>JBDSEE010000098.1:0-4933 GCA_039920245.1 Ferruginibacter sp. | reverse complement strand
GGTTGAAAGCAATAAGCGATGACCAGTTACGCTGGACACATGTGAGTGATCTGCAGGGATGGAACAATGCAGTGTCAACGAACTTCCAGATATTCAGTATTCCACAGAATTTTTTACTGGACCCTTCCGGAAATGTCATTGCCAAGAATCTTCGGGGGCCAGCTCTTGAGAGCCGGCTGGCTGAACTGATCAAATAAATCTTTCTAATTTACTTTATAAAATCTTCCCTGCCTGGCAGGGATTTTTTTATCACATTACCAGAGTGTATAATAGCATTCTGATCCTAATCAAAAAATAAAAATCCCGCTGTTTAAAGCGGGATAATTATCAATAAAAATTATTTGATTATTAATATAAATAATTCAATGCAGTTTTATCATTTGCATTGAACGGACGGTTTTGATCTCTTGAAACACAAGCAAGCATCCAACTGTTTGGATCAGGACCTGATGGTGTACCAGGTATGAGAATAGCTCCAACAGATGAAGCTCCTTCATTAGAATAAGAACCACCGCAGCTATAACTTCTATCACTATAATCGGTATGGCGAAAACCAATGCAATGACCAGCTTCATGTGCCAGGATAGAAGCCAGGAAGTTTACAAAAGTAGAAGAAGTACCTGTTCCGATAGATTGTGAATTTACTTTCACAGTACCATAAGGGTTGCCGTTAGTTGGGAAGCCACCGGATGCAAGGTATTGACCATGAGCATCCAGGTAAGTGAGTGTTGCACCGGAAGAAACAACCTGAAAATGTAACAAAAGATTCAGTGCATTATACCTGTTGGCTACTTCAGCAAGTGCAGCTGTGTAACCGGGTTTTGCAGCCAGTTTAGAATCCAAAGCAAGCGTGATGGTGCGGCCGGCACCTGCATTTACAAGGTTTGTTGTTCTGTATTGTTCATTATTGGCAATACGAAGGAAATTACCACCTGGAGTTTGATTCAGGAAATCTTCAGTGAGTACGATGTCGCCTTCTACCAGGTAACCTTCTTCAATTTTTTGCACATTGGAAGTTCCAAAACCATTGTTTGAAATTTTCAATAAAGTGGCTTGTGAGATTTCTTCGGTTGCAATGCTGCTGTCTTTTTTACAACTTGAAAATGAAATACCTGCTACTAAGGCGAAGGAAAGAACCTTGAACATGTTTTGTTTCATGTAGAATGTTTTAGTGTGTTTAATAAAATAGTTAGAGTGTTAAAATAAACCTAATTATTATTGACAGATGAGACTTTTTATCCACAGTATAATCTCGCAGTAGTTTTACAAATGGTATTTTTTAGTAATAAAATAATACATTATTTAAAACATATAATTTTATCCTATGAAATTTTTCCGCATGCAAATGCAATATTTACAGGCTATATTTTGCTTTTTCTTTTTAGGGGTTATTTCAATTAGTGCACAGAGCCAGGAAAAAAACGTTATTAAAAAACTTTCTCCCTCGCTGGAAGGAAAATTTGAAAATCCTTACTACCCCGGAAATGATTTTGTAATCATGATTCGTGGAAACAGGCTTCCAGGTTCAATGCGGCAATACAATGCTATAAAAATTGCCAACTATGACTCTAGTTTCTTTTACAATATACATATTAGCAGGAGCGGATTAATGGATTCTATCTTACCACTGCCTGAAGTTTTATTTGTGGAAGATGCTAATCGCAAAGGCAGGGAAGAAGTTTTAATAAGCAGCATTGATCTTGGTACCAATAAGATAAATATGGTACACAGTAAGTTCCCGCAGTGGAACGGAGCTGGTGCAACAGTATCCATAAAAGAAGATAAGCCCGATACTAATGATATTGATTTTACAGGGCGCTACATTAGCACTTCACTTGCTTCAGCAGTTACCAGTACGCATGCTACAAACATGGCAACAATGATTGCAGGCGCAGGTAATTCCTGGTACACAGGTAAGGGTGCAGCATGGGGAGCGAAAATATCTTTTTCCAATTTTGCCAATTTGTTGCCTGATCCTTTGCCGGTATTACAACAATATAATGTCTCTGTTCAGAATCATTCTTATGGTGTAGGTATTGAGAATTTTTATGGTGCAGATGCATCTGTTTACGATGCTAACATGAATACCAATCCTGTTTTGATGAATGTATTTTCGTCTGGAAATATTGGCTCACAGGCGAGTACTACTGGCCGTTATGCAGGCATACAGGGTTTCGCCAATCTTACCGGTAGTTTTAAAATGGCCAAAAACATTATTACCGTGGGAGCCACCGATTCATTTAGCAATGTGGCTGCATTAAGTTCAAAAGGACCCGCCTTTGATGGAAGGGTAAAGCCTGAACTGGTGGCTTTTGGAATTGATGGAAGCTCGGGGGCATCCGCACTAGTCTCAGGTGTTTCACTTATCCTGCAACAGGAGTATAAAGCGCTTGTGGGTAGCCTCCCGGCAAGTGCGTTGGTAAAGGCAGTTTTATTGAACAGTGCAGATGACAGGGGAAACAGTGAGGTTGATTATTCGAACGGATATGGAAGTCTCAATGCGATCAATGCAGTAAGGACTATCCAGCAGGCCAGGTATTTCAAGGGTTCGGTTTCCAATGGAGGTATGCAAAATTTTAATTTATCCATCCCTGCGGGTATAAAGAAAGTAAAGATCAGCCTTGTTTGGAACGATGTTGCGGCACCGGTGAATGCAGCCAAGGCTTTGGTGAATGACCTGGATATGGAATTACAATACGGCAGCCAGTCATGGAAGCCCTGGGTATTGAATGCATTTCCACATAAAGATTCGCTTACGCAACCGGCTACACGTAGGCGAGATAGTTTAAATAATGTTGAGCAAGTTAGCTTGGATAACCCGGCAGCAGGAAATTATACTCTTGCTGTAAGGGGTTATTCAATACCTGCAGGTTCGCAGGATTTTTATGTTGCGTACCAATATGATTCAGCAGATGTTTTTGAATGGCAGTATCCAATGGCTAATGATCCCGTATTTACTGCATCAACCAATACGATAAGATGGAAATCTTCTTTAGCCCAGGCAACAGGCAGGCTCGAATACAGTATTGATAATGGCAGTACCTGGCAACTGGTAAATGCCGCTGTAAATTTAGCTTCATCTCATTATGACTGGAATAGCCCTGCAGTCATTAAATCATCTTTATTGAAAATGACCATTGGCAGTACACTGGCATTAAGTGATACATTTGTTATTGCAGCCAGAACGGAAACAGGAGTAGGATTTAATTGTCCAGATTCCTTTCTTTTTTACTGGTATAAATTACCATCAGTCATTAATTACAGGCTCTATAAATTAGGGAGTCTTTACCTGGAACCACTGTTTTTAACAGCAGATAGTTTTGTTGTATTGCAGAAAAATGCTAACCCTTCTCTTTATTATGCGGTAGCACCTATTGTTGATAGTAAGGAAGGTTTAAAAAGTTATAGTTTAAACTATACCCAGCAAGGGGTGGATTGTTATTTCCGTTCATTCATTGTATCAGCTATTGGCAACAGTGCATCATTAGTTGTTTCGCTTGGGTCCTTGTATAATATTGATAAGATCGTTGTGGAAAAATTTGATGGGGTCAGTTTTAAACCTATTCAAATGCTTGTAAATAACTTTGGTTTGCTGGTTAATTTTACTGACAATAATCTTATAAAAGGGTTGAATATTTACCGGATCAGGCTGGAATTAAAAGGCGGCGGCATTGTGTATTCATCCAATGAAAATATTTTTTATTTTGGAACAAGTCGGTATGTTATTTATCCTAATCCTGCTTCACAATATAATAGCGTGAACATTGCCCAGTTAGATGTAAATACGGCTATGATGCAGGTGTATGCCGCCACAGGCGAAAGGGTTTACGAAGCATTGCTTGATGACAGGATAAATACTATACAGGCTGGCAAACTCAGCAAAGGCATTTATTTTATACGCATCACAGATAACGGTAAGCGGCTGGAGACTCTGAAGCTTATTATTCAGTAAGGTTTCTTCTATCTTATTTTTTTAATTTGCAATAAAACTTTTTGGCATGCCAGATGATTTATTAGAACTGCTGAAAAAACAATTTGAACAATACAAGTTACTGGCTGAAAAAGCCATGGCACAAATGCCAGATGAGCAACTTTCCTGGCAGTACGATGAAGATGTAAATAGCATAGCCATCATTATAAAGCATATGTGGGGGAACATGTTATCCCGGTGGACAGATTTCCTGACAAGCGATGGTGAAAAAGAATGGAGGCAAAGAGATGCGGAGTTTGAAAATGATATTACTACCAGGGAGGAGTTGATGAGCAAATGGAATGAAGGATGGAGTTGTTTTTTCAATGCGCTGAATTCCTTAAAAGCAAAGGACCTTTCAAAAGAAGTTTTTATACGCAACGAGCGCCACACTGTTACAGAAGCTATACTCAGGCAATTGGCACATTATTCCTATCATGTAGGCCAGATTGTTTATATAGCCAGGATGCTTAATGGAGAACACTGGACTTCCCTTTCTATACCTAAAGCGGGCCGGGGATAAAGTGAGGGGTACAAATATGTTTGACAATTGCGTGGCAGGCTTACCAAGTCTTATTGTTGCAGTTGCCCGGAACTCATTGGGAACTGGCCTTTGGCTTTGTACCTTTGAAAAAAATCATCCATGATCATACGGCAGGCAATCGTCGCTGATATTCCGGCTATTCAAATAGTCAGGCACCTGGTAAAAGAAAATGTATTGAGCAATCCCGCACTGGTTACGGATGCGGATTGTGAAGATTATATCTGCAACAGGGGAAGGGGATGGGTATGTGAAGTGGAGGGAGATATCGTTGGCTTTGCTATCGCCGATTTGGTGGATGATAATATCTGGGCACTATTCCTTGATCCTGCCTGGGAGAAAAAGGGCATTGGCAGGAAGCTACATGATACGATGATTGACTGGTATTTTTCACAAGGTAAAACAAAGGCCTGGCTAAGTAC
>JBDSEE010000097.1:0-2155 GCA_039920245.1 Ferruginibacter sp. | reverse complement strand
ATAAAATTTATATCGGTGGAAAATTTCCACGCACCGAAAGTGGCCGATATTATATTGCTGAAAATACAGCAAAAGAAAAACTTGCTAATGTTTGTCTCAGCTCTCGCAAAGATTTTCGTGAGGCTGTAGCCACTGCCCGTACTGCCTTTGGTGACTGGGGTTCAAGAGCGGCTTTTAATCGTGGACAAATTTTGTATCGCATTGCTGAAATGCTTGAAGGTAGAAAAGCACAGTTCATTGATGAATTGATGAAACAGGATTCAACAAAAGCAGAAGCTGAAAATGAAGTATTGCTTTCTATTGACAGGCTGATTTACTATGCTGGCTGGTGCGATAAATTTCAACAGTTGTTCAGCGCAGTGAATCCTGTAGCCTCATCACATTTTAATTTTTCTGTTCCCGAACCCACTGGAGTTGTTTCTATAATTGCTCCGCAGGATTCTTCTTTATTGGGTCTTGTATCAGTAATTGCTCCTGTGATTGCCGGTGGAAGCACCTGTGTGGTATTGGCTTCCTTTAGCAAGCCTCTTTGTGCAGTAAGTTTTGCAGAGGTCCTTAATTCATCGGATGTTCCGGGTGGCGTAGTGAATATTCTTACAGGAAAAGTAACAGAACTGGTTCCTTATTTTGCGGATCATATGGATGTAAATGCAATTGTGTTTTGCGAAAAAGATAATGCAACCCAAAAGATGATCCAGGAAAAAGCCGCTATGAATTTAAAGCGTGTGCAACTTTACCATAAAATAAACTGGAACACTGATAATGGACAATCTCCTTATTTTATTTTAGATACGCAAGAAATAAAAACTACCTGGCATCCTATTGAAAATATTGGTGGGGCAAAAGCTGGATATTGATTTCGTTCACCAGCATTTTTTTCAATGTCTGCATTTTTGCACCTTTCCCGATCTTTTATCGGGATCACTCACCTTTACAGTTTGTAATATGGCAACATAATTAGCCAAGCCAATACTAGTATACATCAGCTTTTAGCAACCCATAAATTTCACTATCATAAAAAACTCCCTCGAAGAAGTAGCTTTCTCTAAAGAAGCCCTCTTTTTTAAATTTATGCTTTAAAAGTATTTTTGAAGATGCTTCATTGGCTGGATTTATCCTGGCTTCAATACTATGTAGTCTGATTTCATTAAAGCCATAATTTATTACAGCAGGTATGGCCTCATTCATCAATCCTTTTCTCCAAAAGTCAGGGTGAAGCATATATCCAAGCTCGGCACGATAATGATCTTTCTCAATAATATGATAACCGATGGTGCCAATAACCCTGTCATGGTTTTTAAAACATATTGCCCATTGTATTCTTTGCGTATTATCATTCATTTTTTCCAACAGCGGTTTTATATCATCAATACTTTTAACCAGAGGCCTGTTTATATATTTCATTGCGTCAGGATTTGATCTTAATTCAAACATTTGTTCTATATCTTCCATAGACACTTTGCGCATAATCAATCTTTCTGTTAGTAGCACCGGGAATGGGTCAAAATTTAGTTCAAGCATTAGTTTAGTATTTATTTCTGTGGAAGCAAAAATATATTAAAAGTTAGTCATAAGATTTATTCTTGTTTAATGGTATTATTTTTGACAATTGATGCAGTAATTATGAACAAGCTTTTCTTTCTTATTTTATGTTTCGCTGGCCAGCATTCATTTGCACAAAAGGATACTGCCTATCCAGGTATAACTACTGTTATAAAAGATTACAGGATAGATGTGCTTGGAAGAAAAATGGCAGAATATAACGAAAGCCTGGCGGCCGGTATTCGTAACGCAAAAGGTTATAGGCTCATGCTGCTGAGCACCAGTGATAGAAAGGTTGCAATGAAATTGCGTTCCCAGTTATTACAATTATATCCCGATCAAAAAGTTTATATGGCATTCCAATCGCCATATATAAAGCTTAAGTTTGGCAATTTTGTAGAAAGAACGGACGCTGATAAATTTAGGAAACTGATTTCTGCGCAAAACCTTGTAAACAGTAATATTTATATTGTGCCAGAGATAGTAGAAGTGAAGCCAGAAAAAAACCTTGACCAGGATCCGTTATAAAAATCTTCCTCGTTGTCGTACTGTTTTGATAATTAACTTCACATGTATAAAACAGGTACATGCTTCAAAAAATAAAAGATCTTGC
>JBDSEE010000096.1:0-22617 GCA_039920245.1 Ferruginibacter sp. | reverse complement strand
GTTTTATTAACAAAATTGTTTTATTAACAAAGAAAAAAAGAACCAAAAAAAGAAAGAGAATAGTAGTAGTAATTTTAAATAAAATTACTGAAGGCAAATCTAAAGGTTGGTGTTTTTCACCAACAAGTAAATTTTACAAAGTATCGGAATGATTTTTAACAAGGGCATCCGAACGAGGCAGACTAACAGCTGTGGAAATTCATATTTATAATCACACAAAACCAATGCAGTAATCTGCTCTATTCACATAGTGTGTATATTTGATGGGCGGCAATTCCCGTTATGTGCCACTTTAAATGAACATCAAACTTCTCATATCAGCATTGACAATTTTATTGGCTTCTGCGTCAAATGGACAAAGCTTAAAAATTGACACATTCAAAACGACAATCGCCGATACAGGTTCATTAATTCGTTGGCAATGTCATGCTGGACCCAGTATAACATCAAAGGACACTTATCCTCTTATTATAATTAATGGACGGAAGTTTAAAAACAGTTTACTACAGAATATATTTTTCGACCTTGACACAACTACTATTTCGGCATTGCAAGTCTTAAATCCTAAAAACGACAGCGTAAAACTTTACGGCAAAGCAGGAAGAAATGGAGTAATAATTATTACGACAAAAAAATCTTTTGAATGGATATCGATAAGGGAGATATTGAAACAAAAATCAAATGCTATTTCAAGTCCTCATGACAAGACACTTATAAAAATCGGCAACGCACTTTTTGAACCAGGCGAGGAATTATTCTTTCAAAAAAACTTAATTAAAAATGTTTCTGTTAAAAATAACAAATCTCAATATTATATTAACAGACAATTTAATTCGGTTGTGACAATTAACATGACGAAGAAAAGCGGCACATAACATGGTATTGCCAAAAGCGGGTCAGAAGAATATAACATCATCTGCATTTCGCTATCAGCATCGGTTCGGGCCAACTGCTGACTGCCAACTGCCCCTGATTAATCCTTCCACAAAAAAGGAAAAAGAATTACTGCCATTACGATAACAGCTATATCAAGTAGCCCAATCAATCCGCTTAATTGGAAAACAGCACCATCCCGGAAGATCTCTGCGAATGCCGACTTGCTCAACCGCATAAGCAATAATAACTGGGGTAAAATAACCGGGAACCCAAGGATGGCGATCAACGCAGCATTTTGATTTGCCTTTGCAGCTATGGCGCTCATTAACGTAAACACCAGGCTGATACTTACTCCACCCAGCATGACAATGAATATAAATCGTATCGGGAAAGAAACAGGGTTATCTAAGAAAACATAAAATAAACCAAGGCTTACCAGGCTCATCAATAGCATCAACAGGATATTAAAAACCAGTTTAGCGATAATAAATTCTACCGGTGATGTAATAGAATAGAAATACAACATCTTACCACGGCTTTCCTGCAAAAAACTTTTAGCTACCGTATTGACGCAAACAAATAATTGTATGACCCAGAAAAGGCTGTTCCATACGTTTGATTCCGGGCTATCGGGAAGTGATAAGTATAAAACAAAAATGGTGGATGCTATATACAGGAGTATGCCATAGAAAGTATGCTGCTGCCGCATTTCCAAAAGGATATCTTTTTTCAATAATGCAGATATGCGGCTGAACATTCTGCAAAGTAAAGTGATTAAATGAACAACTGCTACCCTTTCGGCATCGGTCCATTAATTCAAGCGGCTTAAAAATCAAACCAAAAAAAACTTTGATTTAATTATACCCTTTCATTTATAGGTAGTATTTTAGGAATCCAGATTACCTCCCTTCCCCCGAAAAAGTATCTTCTTTTTTTAAATCATTAAATTAAATCATCATGAAAAAATTAGTAAGTTTTTTTTCCTGCTGCATGATTTTTTGTACCTGCACTCATGGCCAGGTTACAAAAACAAATGATGGCAATGTAAAAATGAAAGTAACCGACGACAAAGTAAAAATGAAGGACAAATCAGGCATGGGAAACATGACTATGCCTTACATGGCAAACTATTCGTCTGATTTCCGCATGGGTAATCCTGCTCATGCAAAAATGGTCCTCGACTTATGGAAAGATTATGATGATAATATGTTTGACAGGCATGTAAGTTGGTTTGCAGATACTATGCAAATGATCGGATCAGATGGCAGTGTTACAAAAGGCTTAGCCGCAAATATGGAAGGCGTAAAAAAATGGCGCAGCTCACTTACAAGTGCTAAAAGTACTGTAGATGCCTATATGCCACTTAGAAGCGTAGATAAAAATGAGGACTGGGTGGCTATCTGGGGAACTGAGGTGGATACCTATGCTGACGGTCATTCCACGTCCATGGAAGTACACGAGATATGGAGGATAAACAAAGATGGAAAAGTGGATTATATAAAACAATACCAGGCAAAATCTCCCACAGCTCCATAATTTATTTTAAATTAAAGAAATGAAAATGCCGCTTCTTTTACTGAAGCGGCTTTTTCATTCAATAGAATATCATGTAGAATAGAAAACTATCGCTAAACAGTCTCCACATAATTTAAATCTTTGCCAAAGGTATCTTCAGTAAACCATGCTGCTATACAGCTTACTACCATGATAATAATTCCGGTAACCAGGCCTGCATTTGCATAACTCATATAATGTTGCAGCCAGTTAAAAAGTAACAGCATTAAAGGCAGCGATCCACGCACCATATTAGGCGCAGTGGTTGCTGCTGTAGCCCGCAGGTTTGTACCAAATTGTTCTGCAGCCATAGTAACAAAAATGGCCCAAAAGCCGGTACCAAAGCCAAGTGCCGCACAAATCAAATACATACGTGCAGGGCTTCCGCCATCCTGCATAAAAAAAGCTGCGATGGCAAACACCGTTAGCAAATAAAAAATATACAAAGCTTTTTTCCTGCTTCTCAGCCAGTGACTTACAAAGCCTATCAACACATCTGCGATAGCAATGGCCACATACGCATACATCGTTGCTTTTTTGGGAAGCACATCCCCGGTAATTCCAAAAGATTCTGCAAAATTATTAGAGAAGGCTATCAGTATCCCGATCACGTACCAGGTAGGAAGCCCGATTAAAATTGAAAGAATATATTTTCTAAATCGTTTGCGGTTATTAAAGAACATAAGCATATTCCCTCGCTGCACTGCCATTGTTTTTACTTGCTCAAACATGCCGCTTTCATAAACAGATATTCTTAAAATAAGCAGGCAAAAACCTAATCCACCGCCAATAAAATAACAGGTGCGCCAGTGAAAGTTCTGCGAAATAAAATAAGCGAACACAGCGCCAAGCAGCCCTATCCCTGCAACCAGCGAAGTGCTAAGACCACGCTTTTCTTTAGAGGTCATTTCACTTACCAACGTAATGCCTGCACCAAGTTCGCCTGCAAGGCCAATGCCTGCAGCAAAACGAATGAGTGCATATTGATTGGTCGTTTGAACAAAACCATTGCAAATATTAGCAAGACTATATAAAATAATAGACCCAAAAAGAACACTCAGCCTCCCTTTTTTATCGCCCACAATGCCCCATAAAATTCCACCAATAAGTAATCCTATCATTTGTATACTGATAATAAATTCGCCATCTTTCTTTATGAGATCAGCGCCAAGGCCAAGGTCCTTTAGACTTTCCACCCTTACAATATTGAATAACAGCAAGTCATAGATATCTACAAAATATCCAAGTGCCGCAACAAGAACTACAATTGAAAAAAGAGGAGCAGAAGTTTTTTGCATTGCAAAAATTAAGGTTGTATGTCTGGTTTTTTGGTTGAGGACTTTGTAACGAACAATTTCCATAACACAGGAGCGGTAGTTACAAATACGATCCCAAGGACGATGATCTCAAGATGTTGTTTAAGATCAATATCCCACTCATCAAGAATTAATTTATATAAATAATGGCCGGCAAAAAGCATAACAAATGACCAGGCAACGCAACCCACAATATTATAAAAAGAAAACTTCTTCCGGTCCATTTGTACAATGCCTGCTACAATGGGTGCAAAAGTGCGGATTATGGGAAGAAACCTGGCTATTACAATTGTACCTGCTCCATTGCTTTCATAAAAGTCGTGGGCCTTCTGCAGGTATTTTTTTTTGAAGAAAAAGCTGTCTTTGCGGTTATATAAAGCTGGTCCCGATTTTCGACCAAACCAATATCCTGTGGCATTGCCTGCGATACCACATATTATGACAAGAACCGTAAGGATTGCCAGGTGAAGAATGTCGCTGCCCAAATTAATGCGAAGGCCTTTTGTAATTAATTCACTACTGTAAATACCGGCTACAAAAAGCAGGGAATCACCGGGAAGAAAAAATCCTGCAAACAGGCCGGTTTCAGCATATACTATAAAAAGAAAAAGCCAAAGGCCACCATAGACAATGTAAAATTCGGGATTGATTAAATCTTTTAACGTGATTTCTAAAAGCATCTGCAAATAAACAATTAATCTTTAAATGAATGCGGTATAATCTAATAATTGCTCAACCCTTCTATACAAATTCTATAAATGGCATCATGCGTATGCAATTAATCAGTATTTTTCCATATCTAAAAACTAATCAAAAATTATTATGAGTCTATTTGTAAAAAAACCCATTGATCAGTTGATGGCAGAAGCAGGCGATTCTGAAAAGGGATTAAAAAGAACCCTAACCGCCAGCTCACTGGTAGCTCTTGGAATTGGTGCCATTATAGGCGCAGGTTTATTTGTAAGAACTGCTGCAGCTGCTGCGCAAAACGCAGGTCCATCTGTAACGTTAGGTTTCATAGTTGCAGCAATTGGTTGTGCATTAGCTGGCCTTTGTTATGCCGAACTTTCTTCTTCTATTCCCATTTCAGGAAGTGCTTATACTTACACTTACGCCACCATGGGAGAATTGCTAGCCTGGATAATAGGCTGGGACCTAGTACTTGAATATGCAGTGGGTGCGGCTACAGTAGGCATTGCCTGGAGTGAATATTTAAATAATTTACTCGTGCAGGTCTTGCATTGGAAACCGATCGCATACGAATGGTGTCACTCACCTTGGGAAAAATCTTTGCCTGATGTAAATGGAATTATACACCATGGTATGGCAAATATCCCTGCACTTGGAATTGTCGTCTTACTCAGTTTGTTACTCATAAAAGGAACTAAAGAATCAGCATTTGTAAATGGTATTATTGTAATAGCCAAAGTTGCAATTGTAATTTTGATTATCATCCTAGGATGGGGATTTATCAATGGTGCGAACCACACACCCTATATTCCTGAACCAGGTATCTACACTGACCACCAGGGTATAGAACACAGTTACGGGGGCATCATGGGAATCCTTGGTGCAGCCGGTGTAGTGTTTTTTGCCTTTATAGGTTTCGATGCAGTGAGCACTGCAGCACAGGAAACTAAAAATCCAAAGAAAGCAATGCCCATCGGCATACTGGGCTCTTTGGCAATTTGTACAGTGCTGTATATATTGTTTGCACATGTACTTACAGGTCTTGCACCTGTCGAATTTTTCCGCACACAGGGAAAAGAAGCATCTGTGGTAGCGGCTATAAATACTTATATGCCCGGCTATGCATGGCTTGCTAAACTGGTGACTGTGGCTATCCTTGCGGGATTTTCTTCTGTAATATTAGTAATGCTATTAGGCCAAAGCAGGGTATTTTATTCTATGAGTCGTGATGGACTTCTACCTGCTATGTTCAGTGACGTGCATCCGAAATTTAAAACACCTTATAAAGCCAACCTGATCATTTTAGTTTTGGTAGGTGCTTTTGCTGCATTTGTTCCAGGTGACATTGTAGGAGACATGACAAGTATAGGAACTTTGTTTGCATTTATTCTTGTTTGCATCGCAGTTATTATTTTAAGAAAAACGGATCCTAACCTTCCAAGGCAATTTAAAACTCCCTTTGTTCCCTTGGTACCAATCCTCGGTGTGATTGTATGTACTGCTATGATATTTGGACTTGGTTGGACAAACTGGTTAAGGTTATTTGGCTGGCTTGCAATTGGATTTATAATCTACTTTGGTTACAGTCGTTACCACAGTAAATTAAGAGATAAATAATACTAGAATACATTTAAAATAAAGACCTCTTGCCAAAACAAGAGGTCTTTTTATTATAAAAAATGAATGAGGGTTTTGTATATATTTTTTAAATGCTTATTCTTTATAAATTTTATTCTACACTTATCTCATCTACAAAAATATGCGTATCACCGCCTGCGCCTTCATGCCATGAAGGGAGCTTGCCATATTGCTTTGCAACAATCCTAACATACCGTGTGAGAGTTGCAGGAAAGGATACATCTATATTTTTAACCTGGGGGTTCAGGTTTTCTATCGGCAAAAAATCTTTTCCTTCGTAAACATTTTTGTAATTAATTCCATCTTCCGACACTGAAATTGCAATCGACTTTGGCATTACGATCCATGCACGGGTATCCTGTAAAAAGCCAGCAGTAAGTTTTGACACTGTAGTTATTTTACCCAGATCTATTATTGCATCTAAATCCCTTAATTGGTATCCCTGCCAGTATCCTTTCCTCCAGTTTACATCACCACGTAAACCATCAACCAGGCCCTCAGCGCCACCTGCCGTATATTGCTGTTCATAGGTGGTATTTAATTTTATGTTCCAGTCATGCGGCAGCTTTTTATAAATTGCTGTTACTACTGCACTTTTATTTCCCTTATCATCTATTGCAATTGCTTTTATAATAACACTTGTATCACTGGTAAACGGCTTTGAATATTTTATGGAGGATACAGATGGTTCTGTTCCATTCATTGTATAAAAAACATTTGACTTCATGCCAGGGTTAAAAATAAAGATTTTCTTTATTCCTTTAAATGCCATCTTTCCACCATTGATAGTAGGATTTATCACAAAAGAGCTATCATCAATAAACGTAGTTGGAATGTCTTTGTTACCCCAGGAAGTTGCTTTGGCACTCATGGTAAATTGAAGTTTTCCCCCGGCCATAAGATCTTTGTGTGAAATAAAACTTTTTTGATAGGGCTGGTTATTCAGGCTGGCAGTGCTGATATAAAAATTGTTGGCATCACCTTTACGCGTGATTGTAAAAGCTTTTCTATTTTCCAGGTGGAGCGTAGCATTTTCAAAAGCTGGCGTACCGATAATATAAGTATTAGATCCAGGTGTCACAGGATAAAATCCCAATGCACTTAACACATACCATGCACTCATTTGCCCGCAATCTTCATTGCCCGAAAGACCATCAGGCGCATTATGGTACATCTCATTCATGATCTGCTGCACTCGTTGTTGCGTTTTACCAGGAACGCCTGCAAAAGAATACAGGTATGCAATATGGTGACTGGGCTCATTGCCATGTGCATATTGCCCGATAAGGCCACTAATATCGCTTTGATCCCGCCCGGTAGTTTTCGAATCTTCTGTAAAAAGCTTGTCCAGCTTGGCTTCCAGTTCTGCTTTACCCCCGGTTAATTTCATATAACCTGTTAGGTCTTGTGGCATATAAAAAGAATATTGCCAGCTGTTAGCTTCCGTAAAATTGTTATTCACTTCTTTCGGGTCAAAAGGCAACATCCATCCACCGTTTTGCCTGGGTTGCATAAATGCACTCGTGTTGTCCAACATATTCTTATATGCCTGTGCCCTTTTGATGAATGTATTATAGTCCCCTATCTTACCAAGAGACCTGGCAAAGCTTGCAATACACCAATCATCAAATGCATATTCCAGGGTCTTGCTTACGCTTTCAGATTCATCATCAACTTCAATCATGTTTTTTTTCATCAAAGCAGGAAGCCCGAGATGATTCCAGGTCGCACTTTTTTTCATGGCTTCTAGGGCAAATGAAGTATTAAAGTTTTTGATACCTTTATTATAAGCATCTACAATCACCGGCACACTATGGTAGCCGATCATGCAATCTGTTTCACAACTGCTTAGTTCCCACACAGGAAGTCGTGCTCCCTGCTCATACTGGGCAAGAAAAGTTTTTATATAGTCCAGCGTGCGATGCTGATCAATTATTGTATATAATGGATGTGCAGCTCGGTAAGTGTCCCACAGAGAAAAAACACTGTAATTAACAAACCCATTTGCCACATGAATTTTATCATCCCTTCCCCTATACTGCCCATTCACGTCCATATTAATATTTGGAACAATGGCCGTATGATACAAAGCAGTATAAAAAATTACCAGCTTATCTTTTGATGCTGATTTCACATCAATTTTTCCAAGCTCATTGTTCCATTTTTTCTCAGCGGCATTTTTCACTGCATTAAAATCCCAGCCCAGATTTTCTGTTGCAAGATTTTTCCTTGCACCTTCAATACTTACCGAAGAAATGCCAACCTTTACCAATATCTCTTTACTCCGGCTCAAGTCAAATTGCAAAAATGCTTTCAGATTTTTTGAATTTGAAAATTCCGTTATTCTCTTTGGTACAAGACTATCATTTTCCCATATCCCAAAATCTTTAATGGGTTTTGAAAATTTAATAATAAAAAAAACATATTGATTATCTGCCCATGCCTTGCTTCTACGTAGCCCGGTAACTGTTATACTATCTTCAATATGTATCGATGATTCAATTACTTCGTCCCTGTGCTTTAGGTCAAGTATGATATTATTTTGATCACTGCTATTGAAAATATACTTGTGAAACCCCGTTCTTTCTGTTGCAGTCAGAGACACATTGATATTGTCATCAGCTAATTTCACTGAATAAAATCCCGGGGATGCTTTTTCATTTTCATGATTAAAAGCGGAACCATAAGTTTTATTATCAGGTGAAGGCGCTCCATTCATTGGCATTAATAAAATATCGCCCCAGTCACTTACTCCTGTACCACTCAGGTGCGTATGACTGAATCCATAAATAAAATGATCGCTGTAATGATAACCGCCGCACCCATCCCATCCGTCAAGGCGGGTATCAGGGCTTAGCTGTACCATTCCATGCGGCAATGTTGCACCGGGGTAAGTATGCCCATGCCCCCCCGTTCCAATAAATGGATTAACATACTGGTTATAGTTTTGACAAAAAGCAGGACTTAAACTTAAGGAAAACAAAAGGCAGAAAAGATATTTTATCATTTTAAAAATTTGTAGCATAAAAAAAGCTTCCGTTTAAGAAAGCTAAGATAAATTAATATTGATTTTAGATCATTTAAAATGGCAGATCGTCGTCCACAGGCATAGATGCAGAAGCGTGGGCATTTTCAGTTCTTTGTGTTGGCGCAGGAGCAGAACCAGAATAACTTACATTGCCAGTATTAGCACCTTGTCCTTCAGTGTTACCACCAAGTAATTGAAGGTTCATGACCCTCATTCTCAATGTAACAGCAGGCTGACCATCTTTGTTAGTATATTGGTCCACTTCCGGAAATCCTTCTGCATACACAGTTTTTCCTTTTAGAAGATATTGCGCCACAGCAGTTCTGTCCGTCCAATAGGCACAATTCACCCATGTAGTCTTTTCTTTTTGAACACCTTGCGAATCTTTAAATTTTTCAGAATGAGCCACATTAAAATTGATAACGTTCTTGCCATTCACCTCTTTTGTAATGCAATCTGCTCCCAGGTTGCCGATGATTTGTAACTTAATCATAACATTGTTTTTTTAAATTATTAATCGATGTATCTGTTTGCTAATGTAATTATGATGTTTGATTAAAACTAATTCATACGCTTTTTTAAATTGCTAACCTGTCCCTGAAGGTTTGTTACCAGGTTTGCCAGCGCATCAACATCCCAGCGCTGCTGCTGAATAACTTTTCCGATTACAACCTGTGCCTGCCAAAGTTCTAGCACATCTTCTGTATTTACCTGGTATGGCTGATACACCGGGTTATCACTTACAAGGGTCAGCTTGTTTTTAGCCTTATTATTTTTTACCACCCTTTTATACACAATGCCCTCATTGCGGCTAACCACGATAAAAGGCATATTACTTTTTACTTCATCCACACTCGCCACTTTTTCTCCTACAATAATACTTCCGCTAGGCGTTGGCAACATACTATCACCTATGATCTCAAATGCCCTGTAGTTACCACCGCTAAGCATCGGCAAAGTGAAAGTGTTGAGTTCGTCAATGAATTCATTATCTGCGTAGCCGGCCAGGTATCCTGCAGCAGCCTTCACAGGCACAAAATGAATAATGTTCCTGTCCGCACTCATCATCTTTTGTTGACGCCGCTTCATCAGGTAACTACTGCCCTGGTTCGATAGATCTTTTAGCAGTAATTCGTCCAGCGTAAGCTTGAATATATCCGCCACCATTTCAAGAACGTCCAACCTGGGATCGGCACGCTCCTCTTCGTATGCACCAATAAGCGAACGTTTAATATTTAATTTGTTTGCAAATTCTTCCTGTGTCCATCCCCGAAGTTTGCGCAGGTATTTCAAATTTAATCCGGCAGTACTCATAACTAAACTAATTTGATTAGTACAAATATACTAATTTATTTAGTCTGCCAAATTATTTTTTAATATTTTTTTAAGCCCTGTTTGTCAACTGCTTATTTTTGCTTCAAATCAATTTTATGCAAGCAGTATTAGTTTTTCATAATATTCTACGCTGGGCCGTTTTGTTATTTGGTTTATGGACAATCATAAATGCTTTAAGCGGTGTAATGGGAAGACGGATATATAGCGCCAGCGATAACAGGTCTAACCTGCTATTCATGATCTCCTGCGATATACAATTATTACTCGGCCTCATTCTATTCTTTAGCAATAGCTGGTTTGATAAGCTTAAGGGAGGAATGGGCGAAGTAATGCGTAATCGCTACGACAGGTTCTTTACTGTTGAACACGCCGGCATGATGATACTGGCCTGGATCCTTGTACACGTTGGGCGGACTTCGGTAAAGAGAGCTTCATCAGATAATGCAAAGCATAAAAAGATGCTTTTATTTTTTGGACTTGCTTTTTTAATTATCATAGCTTCCATACCATGGCCTTTCAGGGCCGAAATAGCAAGGCCATTTTTCAGGTGGTTCAATTAAACAAAAATGAATGGCTACAAATAAAGAGAAACCCGTCATCCTGATCACGAATGATGATGATATTACATCCCCGGGAATAAGAAGCCTGGTAGAAGCTGTAAAGGACCTGGGAACTGTTGTTGTCGTGGCCCCTGACAGACCTCAAAGTGGTATGGGACATGCCATTACTATTGGTTCGCCATTAAGGTTGAATAAAATGAATTTGTTTGGTGATATTGAAGCCTGGCAAACCAGCGGAACGCCGGTAGATTGTGTAAAGCTGGCAGTAGATAAAGTGCTCCACCGCAAGCCTGATCTTTGCCTCAGCGGTATTAATCACGGGGCCAATCATTCAATCAATGTGATCTATAGCGGCACCATGTCTGCCGCAATGGAAGCATCTATTGAAGGTATACCTAGCATAGGTTTTTCTTTATTGGATTATAGCTATGATGCTGACTTTACTGCTTCAAAACAAATAGTGCATAAAATAGTTTCGGGCATCTTAGGAAAGAAACTGGATAAACATTTTTTATTGAATGTAAATATTCCATCATTGCCGATGGAAAAAATTAAGGGAATAAAAATATGTAAACAGGCCTATGCTAAATACGAAGAAGATTTTTCTGAAAGGGTAGATCCACACAATAAAAAATATTACTGGCTCACCGGAGAATTTAAAAATTTTGATAAATCAAAAGATACGGATGTGTGGGCACTGCAACATAATTATG
This sequence comes from Ferruginibacter sp., assembly GCA_039920245.1. Classification (GTDB taxonomy): domain Bacteria; phylum Bacteroidota; class Bacteroidia; order Chitinophagales; family Chitinophagaceae; genus Ferruginibacter. The sequence continues at coordinate 10,907 of JBDSEE010000096.1, read as the reverse complement.
TAAGCGCTGTTCCGGTGCAATTTGATTTGACTAATTATGCTTTGAAAGCGAAACTCGAAAAAATTAAACTGTTCAAATGATCTTTAAAAACGATAACCTGGTTTTAGGACTCATATTGGGAACCATTGCTCCTTTGCTTGGCATAGTGATTTTTAAAATCTATAAATTTGGTATATTCACCTGGGAAGAAACCATGCAGTTTATGATGGTGGAACCGGGTTACAAAACACTTACTGTAGCACTCAGTCTTTCATTATTATTAAATGCCGTGCTGTTTACTATTTACATAAATACTGATCGGGATAACACAGCAAAGGGTATTTTCATTACAACACTTATTTACGGAATATTTGTTTTGTCTGTAAAAACATTTTCCTGATATCTTAACAAGCCCTTGTTTTTTAATTAGCTCAACCTTAACAGGGAAATATATTTTTATGGTGGAGATTTGTATCTGAAAAACGAATACAATTTTTTCTCATAAGCAGTTAGTTTTGGTAAACGGAGCCCTTATTCTTAAGGGCTCCTCTTTTTTTATAAGGCAGGAAATAAACTATCTACAAATTGTGTTTTATCAAAAATCAGGAGATCTGTTGCTTTTTCCCCCACCCCAATAAACTTTACAGGTATACTGAATGTCGCCGCAATAGCCAGCACTACGCCACCCTTTGCTGTACCGTCTAATTTTGTGATCGCTAATCCCGTAACATCCGTTGCAGCAGTAAAATGCTTTGCCTGTTCTAAGGCGTTTTGGCCTGTACTGCCGTCCAAAACCAACAGTACTTCATGTGGTGCTTCGGGTATCACTTTTTGAATCACTCTTTTTATCTTGGTCAGTTCATCCATCAGGTGCAGCTTGTTGTGCAACCTTCCGGCAGTATCAATAATGATTACATCTGATCCACGTGCCACTCCGCTTATAACTGTATCATAAGCAACTGATGCCGGATCACTACCCATTTCTTTTTTTACAATCGGCACCCCGATTCTTTCGCTCCAGATGGTAAGTTGATCCACAGCCGCCGCACGGAAAGTATCAGCAGCCCCTAGTAAAACCGATTTGCCAGCCAGTGAAAAATTATGAGCAAGTTTTCCAATAGTGGTTGTTTTGCCTACGCCATTAACACCCACTACCAGGATTATATGAGGTTTGTTGCCAGCCGGTAATTCGTAATTAATATAGCTCGTGTCCCCAGGCGCCGACACCAGGAGATTCTGCACCTCTTGCTTTAAAATATCATTCAGTTCTGCAGTGTTAAGGTATTTATCCCTGGCTACTCTTTTCTCTATATTGTCTATGATCTTTACAGTTGTCTCAATACCCACATCGGCACTTACCAGGGCATCTTCCAGGTTATCCAATACCTCTTCATCTACTGTACTTTTACCTGCAATGGCCTTGGTTATTTTACCTAAAAAACCTTCACGGGTCTTTTGCATGCCGCTATCCAGGGTTTCCTGTTGCTGCTTCTTACCAAAAAGTTTATCAAAAATGCCCATGATTGATTATTAATAATTGGAATTGAATGCTTCAAAATAAAGAAAGCCTCCCGATATACCAGGAAGCTTTACAATAAATATAATGTGAGCATTAACTGCCCAGGTATTCTTTGATCTTGTCTTTATGCACGATGGCTTCTTTAAAAGTATAGGCACCAGTTTTAGGACTACGCAATGAGCGTATCACTTTGCTCCAGTTCTTTGCTTCGGCTGCTGCCTTCTGATCTTTAGTTTTTATCGCTGTTTTAGCTGCTTTTGCCATTGTATTAATTTGAAAATTTGAAAATTGGTCAATTTGAAAACGAGCCTTGCTTTAAGCAATTCCACATTTTCCTTTTGCACTTTATTACTTGATTTCTTTATGAACAGTAACTTTTTTAAGAATAGAGTTGAATTTCTTTAACTCCATACGCTCCGGGGTGTTTTTTTTATTTTTAGTAGTAATGTAACGGCTTGTACCTGGCTTTCCGCTGGTTTTATGCTCTGTACATTCTAAAATTACCTGAACCCTGTTTCCTTTCTTTGCCATGATTTATATTTATTAAATCCAGTAATTAACTGGTGAACTATTTAAATTTTTGCTCCTGCTGCACGCATTTCCTTAACTACGGTAAACAAACCATTCTTATTGATAGTCCGGATTGCTTCTGTAGATACTTTAAGGGTAACCCATTTGTCTTCTTCAGCCAGGAAATAACGCTTAGTTTGCAGGTTGGGTAAAAACCTCCGTTTGGTTTTAATATTTGAATGCGAAACCTTATTTCCCGTGATTGGTTTCTTTCCTGTAAGTTGACATACTCTGGCCATTGACTCTAAATTTTTTGGACGGCAAAGGTAGGGATTTAATGTACAAGAAAAACCGATTACGGAAGTTTTTTTGGCTTTTTTGAATGCTATCGGTTATAAGTTGTAAAATCCGCTCAAACGCATCTAAAATATTAAAAAAAACAAAGGCTTAACTTATTTTAGTGGATAAAAATATAAATTATGACTGCACATATTGTGAAAACCACATGGATTGATGGAATGCAATTTGACGGCTTGATAAATAATCACCATGTAATTATGGATGATGGGGAATATGACCTGGGACCAAGCCCTAAAAGATTGATGCTGGCATCACTCGGAGGATGCACCGGGATGGACGTAGTGATGATCCTGAACAAAATGAGGGTTGAATATTCCCATTTCAGTGTGGAAGTAGAGGCTGAAGTAGCAGATGAATACCCTAAAATTTATAATAAGGTATTATTGACCTATAGAATAAAAATGGAAAAAGGAAACCATGCCCAAATGGAGAAAGCAATTAAGTTATCGCAGGATAAATATTGCAGCGTGAGCGCAATGTTTAAATCTTTCGCAGTCTTATCAACCAAAGTAGAATATTTATGATCGCTTGTGCCTGAACACTCTTATCATTTGCAAAATGATCGCAAGCAGGATAAGGAATACACCAATATAGAACTGGTTATGCAGTTCGTTATTTTCCTGGAAAAAAATAAAAGCCATTATGATCCCGTACACAGGCTCGAGATTGTAAGTAAGGTTGGCTGTAAATGCAGATATTTTCTTCAGGGCATTTAATTGAAGGTTAAAACTCACGACAGTACAAAGCACTGCAAGAACCAGCAACCACATCCAATCAGGAAAACTTGGGAAATAATATGCTGCAGGAAATTGGCTAAGATAAAAAGGTAATAAAAAACTCAGCATAACCAATCCGCCTCCCAGTTCATAAAGAGTGAGGGTGCGGGGCTCAAATCTTTTTAATAACTGCTTATTAAAAATGGGAAATAATGCACTGCCAAGAGCCGAAATGATTCCGAAAATGATTCCCAGTTTGTACTGTGGGTGAAAATCAAAAATGATATAAATCCCCGAAATGGCGATCAGTCCCAATAGCAATTCGATCCAAACCATTTTCGATCGCAGTATAAAAGGTTCCAGTAAAGCCGTAAAAAATCCTGTTGCGGAAAAACAAACCAATGCTACGGATACATTTGCATACTTCACACTGCCGTAAAAAGTCACCCAGTGGATTGCTATCACTAAACCGACAGCCGTGATTTTAATTATATCTCTTGGTGGGATCCTGGTAAGCTCTTTTTTCAAGTACATGAAAATAGCCAGCACGATAACCGTAATTAATAGCCGGTACCAAACCAATAGCCCTTCATTAAGCCCGATAAGCTTTCCCAGGATTGCCGTAAAGCCAGCCAGGAAGACCGCAATATGTAATTGAATAAATGCCTTCTTCATTAGCGGCAAAGATATATGGTAGTTTAAAAGTCGTAAGCTTTGAAATGCTCTAGTAGGCTTCTCAAAAAAATGCAAAAACATTTGGCTTCTCCATTCTCAATAATAAACATGATTATATTTGCCCACCCGACAACTATCGGTAATAAAAACTAACATCCACATGAGTTTTAAAAAAATAAACAATATTACCGGCTGGGTAGTATGCCTGATTGCATGTATTGTGTACGTAATGACCATGGAAGCTGGTGGCAGCCTATGGGATTGCGGTGAGTTTGCATCCAGTGCTTTTAAGCTACAGATCCCTCATCCGCCCGGCGCTCCTTTATTTGTATTGATTGGAAGACTTTTTATGGCTCCGTTTGGCGCTGAACATGCTGCTACTGGCATTAACCTGATGAGTGCATTGGCCAGCGGCTTTACCATTTTATTTTTATTCTGGAGCATTACGCATTTTGCCCGCAAAATGTATGAGAAGAATAATGTGCAATTAACCCCTGCTAATACAATAGCTGTTATGGCGGCAGGCATTGTTGGTGCATTAGCTTATACGTTTTCAGATTCCTTCTGGTATAGCGCTGTTGAAGGGGAAGTTTATGCTTTATCATCTTTTTTTACTGCCCTTGTTTTTTGGGCTATGCTTAAGTGGGAGCAAAATGTAACTGAAGAACAGGCACAAGGCATTAAAGGTCATTTTACCCGTGCAGACAGGTGGTTGATCCTTATTTTTTACCTGATGGGTCTTTCTATAGGAGTGCATTTATTAAACCTCCTCACCATCCCTGCCATAGTTGTTATTTATTATTATAAAAGATATAAGGTTACCAATTGGGGCGTATTCTGGGCATTTGCAATAGGATGTCTTATTACAGGACTTGTACAAAAAGCAGTAATCCAATGGACTATTAAAGGAGCTGGTGCCTTTGATGTGCTTTTTGTAAACAATTTTGGTCTGCCCTTCTTTAGCGGCTTTGCATTTTTCTTTGTATTTGTCGGCGCCCTGGTATATTTCGGGTTAAAGCTTGCGAAGAAAAATAACTGGAATTTTTTAAAGTTGGGCTTATGGAGTTTTGGTTTTATGCTGCTTGGATACTCCACATATTTTACCACCATGGTGCGCAGCAGTGCAAATCCATCTGTGGATATGTTCAACGTTGACAATCCAGTAAGTCTTGTGGGTTATCTTGGTCGTGAACAATATGGGGACTGGCCTATACTTTATGGACAGGATTTTACAGCAGAAATACAGGATAGTAAGATTACAGAAACCTACATAAAGTCAAAAGATAAGTATGAAAAAAATGGTCGTAAAATAGAGTATGTATATGCTCCCGAGGATATGCATTTCTTTCCACGTATGTGGGATCAAAGTAATGACCAGGGTCATGCAGACTATTATGCAAACTGGGCAGGCATATCTAAAGACAAAGATGGTAATTGGGACAGGTCGCCTACCATGGCAGAGAACATCTCATTTTTTGTAAGCTATCAGGTAAACTGGATGTACTGGAGATATTTTATGTGGAATTTTGCAGGCAAGCAAGATGATGTACAGGGTGTTGCCATGAGCAATGTGAGAGATGGTAACTGGAAAACCGGTATTGGTTTTTATGATAATCTCCGCCTGGGAAACCAGGACGCTTTACCAGATAGTATTAAAAACAGTAAAGCAAATAATAAGCTTTTCCTGCTCCCATTTATTTTTGGAATTATGGGCCTTGTGTACCAGTTTAAAAATGACAAGAGGGATGCATTTGTAGTAACACTCTTATTCTTCTTTACAGGTTTTGCCATTTGCGTTTACCTTAACCAGGCGGCACCTCAGCCAAGAGAAAGGGATTATGCATATGTTGGTTCTTTCTATGCATTTGCAATATGGATCGGCCTGGGTGTTCTCTACCTGCGGGATCTCATTTTACCATACATAAAAAATATACGAAATGCCAGTTATGCCGCAGGCTTTGCTGCCCTTCTACTAGTACCGGTTATCATGGCGAGCCAGGAATGGGATGATCATGACAGGAGTAATAAAACCATGGCACCAGACCTTGCAAAAGACTACCTGGAAAGCTGCGCCCCGAATGCAATCCTCGTAACATTTGGTGATAATGATACTTACCCTTTATGGTTTGCACAGGAGGTATTGGGAATAAGAAAAGATATACGGGTTATAAATAGCAGTTTACTTGGCACAGACTGGTATATAAATCAGCTTAGATATAAAGTAAATGAAAGTGCCCCGATAGATCCGATCTGGACAGCTGAACAAATTGAAGGTTCTAAAAGGGAGGTGATATACAATGTACCAAAGCCTGTTCCTGGTGGTGGAGAATACATGGATCTATATACCATGATGAAAGATTATGCAGGCAGTGATGCAAGAGAAAGAATGGAACAAGGCCGTGATGGAAGTATGCTCAATACTTTCCCATCTAAGAAGGTGAGCATTCCAGTGGATATGAATTTGGTAAAATCAAATGGAACTGTCAATGCAAATGATAGCGTGGTGAGTGAGATACGATTTGAAATTCCTAAACAGGTTTTGTATAAAAATGATGCAGCCATCTTAAATATGATTGCAGCTAATAAATGGAAAAGGCCAATCTACTTCACTTCGCCTTATGGTGAACTTGGCTTTGGCGATTACCTGCGCCAGGATGGACTGACTTACAGGTTTGTTCCATTGGTCAATCACCAGGTAAATAACGATTGGGTTGTAGATAAAATGATGACCAAATTTGCTTTTGGTAATGCAAATAAATCAGGTGTTTATTTTGATGAAGAAAACAGGAGGCATTTAAATACTTTACGTTTGGCCTACGGCCAGGCCGCAGCAAGCCTTGCTGATGCTGGCAGGTTTGAAGAAGCAAAAAGATTATTACACAAGTGCGATACCATGATGCTGAATGAAAATTTCCCTTACGGAATGGTGAGCCGTGGCCAGCAGCACAACCAGTTTTCATTATCATTTTTGTATGCAGCTTATAAAGCTGGCGACATGCAACTGGCAGATAAAATTACCGCCAGCCTTAGGAAAGATATCGAACAACAAAGCCGGTATTACGAGCAATTAAGCGATAGCCGAAGGGAAGCGCTTTCTAATGAAGAGCAGAGAAATAATAACATGATGCAAGGGCTGATGTCACTTGAGCAACAATACAGATCACCTAAGCAGAATATTGAAACCGGCACCCAGATCATTACCCAGCCGATAAGACCTAAAGACAGTGCTCCAATAATAAAACCAACCGACAGTTCTAAAAATTAGATATTTGAAGAGGCTTTCTCAAAAGAGAAATAAATAAACCTCACTACGAAGACACGAAGTCACAAAGTTTTGAATATCAAGTTTACTTTGAGCCTTCTTGTCTTCTTGGCAAAACACAAACTTTGAGACAGCTCCTTAATTTAATTTAAGTAACACCCATATTTTACTCAAGCTTTCGAAGCACCAATATAAGTTTCCAGCTCTTCCATCATTCCTTTACTGCCTACAAAAAAAGGAGTGCGCTGGTGTAAAGCTTTCGGTTGTATGTCTAATATCCGCTGCACGCCATTTGTGGCCTTGCCTCCGGCTTTCTCCACGATAAAAGCAAAAGGATTGCATTCATAAAGCAAGCGAAGTTTACCATTGGGTTTATCCGTTGTGCCTGGGTACATAAAAATTCCGCCCTTAATAAGATTGCGATGCACATCACTCACCATGCTTCCAATATAACGTTGGGTATAAGGGCCTCCGTTTGTCTTGCCTTTCTTCTGGCAATTAGTGATGTATTCCTTTACCGGTTGTGCATACTGGAAAAAATTGCCATGGTTAACAGAATATATTTTCCCAAGATCTGGACATTTAATATCAGGATGACTCAAAGAAAATTCACCAATGGATTGATCCAGTGTAAAACCATTTACGCCCCGCCTTGTTGCATACACCAGCATGGTAGATGAACCGTAAACAATATACCCGGCAGCTACCTGCATATTACCAGGTTGCAAAAAATCTGCTTCAGTTGCAGGTTTACCCAGTTCACTCACCCGGCGGTAAATACTGAAAATAGTTCCGATGGAAACATTCACATCTATATTACTGCTGCCATCCAGGGGATCGAACAGGCAAACGTATTTTGATTTGTTACTTACTTCATCATCAAACACTACAATATCATCCATTTCTTCACTCCCAATGCCTGCACAACTAATGCCATGACTTAACACACCCATAAATTCATTGTTAGCAAAAATGTCCAGTTTCTTTACTTCTTCTCCCTGCACATTCATGGTACCGGCATCTCCCAAAATATCTACAAGGCCGGCTTTGTTCACTTCTACATTCACCCGCTTAGCCGCAAGACCAATATCCCTTAACAAGCCGGAAAGTTCACCAGTCGCTTTGGGAAACTCCCGTAACTGCTGTATTGTAAACTCATCTAAGGTTTGTATATTCCTGTTAACAGCCATATATTTTTGTATTTACAATTACAATTAGATTTGCAACGCTAAAGTAGGTCATTTCTTATTGGTCAATGAGGCATTGGTTGGGTCATTAGGTCATTTGCTTATTGCATTAGGTCTAAAAGTATTGTTGCTTTATTGACTTATTGACTTAATGACAAAATAAAATATTTAAACACTAGAACAGTTTTAGAATATGAAGGTTTACAAATTTGGCGGGGCAAGTATTAGCAGCCTGGAAAGAATAAAAACAACCGCTGAAATAATTCGCAGTCATAGCAATGAAAAAATATTGATCGTTATTTCTGCTCTGGGCAAAACCACCAATGCACTGGAAAAAGTCACCGAAGCTTTTTTTGAAGGAAGAAAAGACGAAGCGCTTCAATTGTTTGAGCAGGTAAAAGAAACCCATTTATCATTATCAAAATATCTCGTCACGGTAAACTGGCAGCAGTCTGAAGCCCAACTAAAAGATTTTTTCACTGAAGTTGAATGGATGTTGCACGACAAGCCGGTAAGGGATTTTGATTATTACTATGACCAGGTTGTTTGCAGCGGGGAATTGATGAGCAGCAGCCTTGTCAGCAATTATTTGAAAGAAGAAAAGATTGCGAATGAATGGATTGATGTGAGAGATATTATCAGGACAAATGACAATTTCCGCAATGCAGCCATAGACTGGTCTTTTACCGCAAAAAAAATAGAAGAAGAGATATTACCGTTTTTTAAAAATACAAACATCATCATTACACAAGGATTTATAGGCGCAACGGATGAGAATGAAAGTACTACGCTGGGGCGTGAAGGCAGTGATTATACTGCTGCAGTATTTGCAAACATAATGGATGCTGAAAATGTGACCATCTGGAAAGATGTGGAAGCTGTTATGAATGCAGATCCAAGGCAATTCCCGGAAGCAGTTAAGATTCCTCAATTAAGTTATACCGAGGTGATCGAGATGGCATATTATGGTGCCCAGGTTATTCACCCAAAAACTATAAAACCATTACAGAACAAGCGTATCCCGCTGTTTGTAAAAAGTTTCATAGATCCCTCTTTACCCGGAACAGTTATCAATGAACAAAACACAAAGGGACTTCCTCAGGTTATTATCATAAAAGAAAAACAGGTGTTGGTTCAGTTCAACTCCAAAGATTTTTCATTTGTGTCTGGTGAGCCCGCAGAACAATTGCATGACATGATCAATGACCTGCACCTTGAATCTAATCTTTCACAAAACACAGCAATATCGCTCTTTTGTTGTTTTGATAATTCTGAAAAAATAAGCAGGCTGGCAACTAATGCTTCGGAGCTATTTGATGTAGAATTGGAAAAGGATCTCACGCTGGTTACCATTCGCCACTACGACGATAAAAACATAAAGCGTTTTACAGAAAATAAAATAATTGTATTGGAACAAAGAACACTGGCCACAGTGCAGTTCTTAATACGGGCTGTTAATTAACCACGTAGTCACCTTTTTTATTTACCATTATAATTGGCAACTGTTTTTTGGCTTCAAAATATTCAAAAACTTCTTTGATATTTTTATTGAACTGCTGCAGGTAAGCATTGTCCTTTATAGAAGTATTGAGGAAGTCGAGCGATTTTTTTACATTATATCTCACAGGAAAAACATGCACTGGGATAAAATCCTGGCCCTGGTTTTTCACGCTGCTGGCAATAATAAATAGTTCTTCTATAGGGCCATCTGTTATGGGTATGCAACCGGTAGAAACACAATTGCCATGAATGTAAATATTATTTCCGGGCCTTAGAGAATCACTTAATATGCGGTCAGAAGCATTGGGATAATTTAATCCAAGTGATAAATGGTAATTGCTGTTAGGCTTAAATTCATTGATGCAATAAAAACCTTCCGGCACCTGGTAATCTCCTTCAAAACGCTTCGGGCCCATGGTCCCACTCTGCATACAAACCTTGTATGTTTTAAAAAGCTTAAATGGTTCCTTCGCATCTCCTTTCACCCATACTTCCAGTTGCCTGTCAAATTTAAAAGAACGGATATACATTGCCTGTGGAGGCCAGGTTAGATGTTGCTTTTCAAATTGCTTTTTCACGGAGTCTTCCATACGGCTGAATACATCTGTAAGCCGGTAGGAAGTAGGCTTGGGACCTGCCGTATAATTATTCTGCCCAACGGCTGGCATAACGATAATTACAATTAAAATATTTAAACAGAATTTCAGGAATAGATGCTTCATCAATTTAAACTAAGTGTTTGGCTTCTTAAACGTGAAAATAAAAAAATTATTGAAGCAGCCTGTAGAAATAACGTTAAGAAACAGCGAAAAACTTGTTTAGAGCAAAACCCAGATTCATAAGTGAAGCCACTTCCTATAGATGACCTGTTTTAATGAGTTCAACATAAAAAAAAACAAATAAAGCGATGATATTGATCGACGAAACGGATTTATGTCTTTTTCCCTCTTGGCAAAACCCTTTATTGAAAATATATCGCGGCCTGCAAATGTTGAAACTACGGTGTTAACTCGTGGGATTCCAAATTATTTTAAAACACAGAACCAAAAAAGAATTAAAAAAAAAGGACCTCTGAAAAACTGTCAGGCAAACCAAGCCCGATGCTAAGAGCATAGTAAGAGCATGGTGAAAGCATAGTGAGAGTATCAGCAAAGTATGAAAAACACAAACCAATGACTTCCAACACTTTAATTTTTTAT
>JBDSEE010000095.1:0-29832 GCA_039920245.1 Ferruginibacter sp. | reverse complement strand
ACAAAGCAGACCTTGCTGCCGATGCTGAAATATTTCTTTCTTTATTTTCTTCATTAAAAAAAATATTATCAAAATGCGTTGCATTTATTTTCTCTGCCTCTGCAAGGCTATTGGTATAAATATTTTTATAGTCTTTCCAGAATGGATGATCTGAATTTTGTTCTAGTGATGTAGCAATCGGCTGATAGTTTTTCCAGAATTTTTCTGTATTAAAAAAAGGCATTCGCTCCAGCCATTTATTAAGTAACTGCAACAAAGAACTTTTTTCTTCCTGGTCTTTTATAAGATCTATTTCAGGTTGCTTCAATTGTGAAGTGTAATAGTGCTGACCATGCCTGTCTTCAAATTTCAAACCCAGTCTTGCTTCTATTATTTTAAACTGCCAACTCTGGAATCCCGACGCAGGCCTAAGCATATCCCGGAAGTCGAGGAAATCCATAGGTGTCATTGTTTCCAAAATATCGATCTGCTGAACCAATACTTTTATAATAGTAACCACTCGCTGAAGCCTGTGCACCACTGTTTGCATCTCTGGGGAGTTATCATTCATCTCAGGTTTTTCCATTATTGCAATTACAGAATCCACTTCAAACAACACCTGCTTAAACCATAGTTCATAAGCCTGGTGAATAATGATGAACAACATCTCATCATGTGCTTTGTTATCGCCGGGAAAACTTACGGGTTCCTGTGCATTTATTATTTTATCAAGCTGAAGATATTCTCCGTAATAGACAGGATTGTGTTCCATTATTTTTTTTTTCAAAATTAGCGAAAGGATTCTTTTACCGGGAAGAAAAGAGAAGGGGCCTTGGGCGAGAAGCATGATAACAATTTAACCAGGAAGAATCACGAAGAAAAAATACACCCAAAGCACAGAGAATAAAACAAACCGTGTATTAAAATAAAACAGCAACGAAACATTCATTAAAATATCACCTTATCAAAATGGAAGTTCCTTTTTGTTCTATACGCCTGTTGGTATCTGCATGCGTATAAGTGAGCACCCATACATAAGTGCCTGGGTCAGCTCCTTGTCCTTTGAATGATCCGTCCCATTTATTTGTCCAGTCGTTGGTATAAAAAATTCGCTGGCCAAAACGATTGAAAACCGTGAACGTGAGGTCCCTGGCTTTGTATGCATTCAATGGATAAAGATAATCATTGAGCCCATCGCCATTGGGCGTGAATGCTGATGGCACAGCGATGTAGCAATTATTTACAACCTTAACCTGCCTTGTGGCTGTATCAAAACAACCATAGCTATTTTTAATTATGAGTTGAACCGCAACATTCCTGGTTGTGGAAGTTACAGGGTAAAATTCAGGCGCTGGGTCTTTCAGATTACTTGTATTTCCATTACCAAATTTCCATAAATATTCCGTTACCGTTCCCTGGCTTAATTGCTTAAGCACAGCCTGCTCCTGCGGGCAGATAAGATTGGTCACTTCAAAGCCTGCTTCCAAAAGGTTATCGAAGAAAATTGAAATGTTAGCCGTGTCAGTGCAAACACCATTGGACACGATTAGCTGTGTATTTTTTTGTTGAAAGTTTGTGTAGGAAATAACCGGGTTCTGCAGCATGCTTGACCTGGTTCCATCAAAACTCCACTTCCATGAATTAACGCCATTCAAACCGTTGTGTGAATATTGAACTGTATTGCGGTCGCAACCAAAAATAATATTGTGTGCAAAATCAGCATTCACCGTATCGCTTATTGAAAAGTTTATTGTAGAAGCAGGTGTTTCCTGGCCGCACTCATCCAAGATAGTATTGCCATCTGTTCCTCTTTTTAAATGCAAAGTATAAGTGCCTCCGAACTGTATGGGTCCTGCCAGTTGCACAATAATTTTTTTACTTAATGAGCCTGCGCATGCAGCACCAGAAACAGTGACGGCCGTGGGGCCTGTTACAAAAAAATCTGATCCGCCTGGTTCTACACTATTACATTGCATAGATTTTTTAAAAACAAGTTCAAGCGATTTTGGAGCGCAGCCGGGTTTAGTCAGGCTATCCATAGGGGTTGGAATAAGCGGGAAAACGGTGAAAGAAACAGACTCACCTACGGGTACTTCCCTGTCGCAATTATCCAAAAGTGTATTGTTATCAATTCCTTTTTTTATACTTACGGTATAGGTGCCAGGGGGAATCGGACTTGCAAGAAAGAGCACAATAGAATCCATATCAAAGCCGGCAGAGCATCCTCCACCTTTTGCATTCAAGATAGAAGTAGAAGCAGTATTGATGCTAAAGTCCGAACCGTTTAATGCAAGACTAAGGCATTTCATTTTTTTATTTATGCGTATCCGTATTTCTTTACCATCGCAAGCAGCTTCGCCTGATAAAAGATGTGGTTCCAACGGATCTGTGATCACCGCAGTGCCACCACCAAAAGATAAATTATAACCACTTTGTGTATCTGTAAAATGACTTATCATTAATAAATAATTGTGGCCCTGTATTATATTTGGCATGCGGGCAAAAGTGGGTTCATTTGCAGTGGGGTCAGATGCGCAATTAATATAGGTAATGCCTGTAGCAGATGCCCCAGTGGGGCCAAAGGTTCCGGCCCAATTTCCCGTAACAGTTAAGGATGGATCTGTATAAACATCATCCGGATTTCTTCCTGTCACATCAAACAACTGCCAGTCATAGTCTTCAGCGTTTATAAGTGGATTAATTAAAAAACCCAGCGTACCAGACTGGTAACAGGTGAACTTATACCAGAAGGGATTTTTTGCAGCATAGGGAGATCCTTTTAATTCGCATCCGGGAGCAAGAATGCTACGATCTCCACATAATGGAACCTGGGCTTGCCTAAAAGTTGCTGACCCACAAACAGGAAATGCTGTAGAAGGATTTTGCCCAAGAGTAGTGCATGGCTGTGCATAAGCGTTTTGCAGGTAACAAAAACTGATAAGCAGTACCAATGAAATCTTCATGTGCATCATTAAGTATTTAGGATAGATGCTTTTATAAATACAAATGCTGCAAATTGAGTAGCAGCTATTTTATTTTGTTCTTGATCTCCTGTAATTTCAACAGTGCTTCAACAGGCGTAAGACGATTAATATCTACCGCATTCAGTAATCCCCTTATTTCTTCAAATGTTGCAGAATGTGCATCAAAGATACTCAACTGAAGTTTGGGCGTATTCAGGTTTTTTACTTTTTCTGAAATAGGCGTTTTTGCGCCCTGGACAAGCTCGCCATTTCCCTCCTGGTTTATTTCTGCATTCTTTTCTTCCAACAGGGCCAGTATTTCATTTGCTCTCGATATTAAAGAGACCGGCATGCCTGCCATTCGTGCCACATGAATACCAAAGCTATGTGTGCTGCCACCGGGAGCTAATTTACGCAGGAAGATAATCTTATTACCCTGTTCCTTATTGGTGATATGGTAATTTTTTATGCGGCTGAATTTATTCTCCAATTCATTCAATTCGTGATAATGGGTTGCGAATAAAGTCTTTGGTGCAAAGGCAGATTCATGTAAATATTCTGCAATGCTCCATGCAATAGAAATACCGTCATAGGTTGATGTGCCTCTTCCTATTTCGTCCAGCAAGATCAAGCTGCGGGAAGTGAGATTATTTATGATGCTTGCCGTTTCATTCATCTCCACCATGAAGGTGCTTTCGCCACCGCTCAAATTATCTGATGCTCCTACCCTCGTAAAAATTTTATCCGTAAGCGGGATTCGGGCGGTTGATGCAGGAACAAAACTTCCCATATGAGCCATCAAAGTGATGAGTGCCGTTTGTCTTAGGATGGCGCTTTTCCCGCTCATGTTTGGGCCGGTAAGAATGATCAGTTGTTGATTGGTTGCGTCCAGTTCTATGTCATTGCTGATATACATTTCACCAGGCGTTAAATTCTTTTCTATAACCGGGTGCCTACTATCCTTCAGGATCAATTCGTCTCCATCATGCAATTGTGGTTTTTTATAATTTGACTGCAATGCATTGTTTGCAAAACAAGCCAGGCAATCCAGTACAGCCATTACATGACCATTCACCTGCATCGGTGAAATATAATCCTGCAGTTCATTCAATAGTTCCTGGAAAAGTTGTTGTTCTATCTGCAGGATCTTGTCTTCAGCGCCTACAATTTTTTCTTCGTATTGTTTTAATTCCGGTGTTATATAACGTTCGGCATTGGCAAGTGTTTGCTTGCGTATCCATGTTTCAGGAACTTTTGGCTTATGCATGTTCGTTACTTCCAGGTAGTAACCAAATACATTATTGAAACTAATCTTTAAAGAAGTAATGCCCGTGGCCAATGCTTCCTTTTGTTGCAATTGCAATAAATAATTTTTGCCCCCGCTTGCAATATTTCGTAACTCATCAAGTTCGGCATGAATACCATCGGCAATCAGGTTGCCTTTATTTATAAGTGCAGGAGGGTTTTCTTTTATTTCCTTTATAATTTTTTCAAGAATATAATTACAAGGATTTAAAGAATCGCCGAGCCTTTTGAGGTGTTCATTTTCAGCATGCTGGCAAAGAACTTTGATAGCTTCTGTTTGTTGCAGCCCTCTTGCCACCTGCAACACTTCCCGGGGATTTATTTTTTTTAAGGGAACCTTTGCTGCAAGCCTTTCCACATCCCCGGCCTGTTTTATATGTTGAATGATCTTAGTGCGGGTATCAGTTTGTTTGATCAGGAATTCAACCGTATCCAATCTTTCATTTATGCGAGAAATATCATTGAGCGGCATCAGCATCCAACGCTTCATCAGCCTGGCACCCATGGGAGAAACGGTATGGTTGATCGTTTTAAACAGTGAATTATTTTCGCCTGTACCCAGTAATTCCAGGTTACGGATAGTAAAGCGATCCATCCATAAATAATCGTCCTTATTAATCCGCTGCAGAGAAGTTATATGTTGCAGGTTGGGATGTTCTGTGTCTTTCAGGTAATGCAGGATGGCGCCGGCAGCAACAATGCCATGCGAAAGGTTTTCGGCGCCAAAACCTTTCAGGCTATGCGTCCCAAAATGTTTCAACAGCGTTTCTGTTGCATAGGTTTCTGCAAAGATCCATTCATCAAGATTGTAGGTGAAAAAGGAGTGCCCGAAAAATTCCTTGAATACCTTTTGCTTGTTACGCTGAAATATCACTTCGGCAGGTTGCAGGCTTTGCAATAATTTATCTGCATATTCCTTATCTCCTTCAGTTACAAAAAATTCACCAGTGGATATATCGGCAAATGCAATCCCGATAATGGTATCTGTTATGTGAAGTGCGGCAAGAAAATTATTGCTGTTATGCTCCAGTAACTTGTCATTGGTAGCAATGCCTGGGGTAACCAGTTCTGTAACGCCCCTTTTCACAATACCTTTCGCCAGCTTTGGATCTTCCAGTTGATCGCATATCGCTACCCTGTAGCCGGCTTTTACCAATTTATGCAGGTAAGTATCCAGTGCATGATAAGGAAAGCCTGCCAGCTCTGAAGATGCTACATTGCCATTGTTTCTCTTGGTGAGCGTAATTCCCAATACCTGCGAAGTAATGATAGCGTCCTGACCAAAGGTCTCATAAAAATCTCCTACCCTGAAGAGGAGGATAGCATCAGGGTATTTAGCCTTGATGGCGTTGTGTTGAAGCATTAAAGGGGTGTCGCCAGTAGCTTTAGCCATTGTGGCAAAAATAACGAAGCTCTATCAACCTGCACAGGATAATAAAGGGCAGTTTTTCATTAGATGGACTGGCTAGATAAAATATTCTTTTTTGCATGCTGCCAAACGGCATCAAAAGAATTAAATTCATTATCCTTCCATCGTTTCGCCAGCTGGCCCATTTTTTCATTTCTCACATCTTCCTGCACATTGAACATTTCCTTAATTGAAGCTTCATCGTATTCATAAGCCTGCTTTTCAAAAGTCTCCTGAAGTGCTTTTGCTTTGTCAAATTTATTTCTTGCAAATTCTATTTCAAGCCTGTCGGTGAGTAATATTTTTTCGTCATAGTTAGGCGTTGGAATCATAGTTTTAGCTATCACAGGCATAAGCTCAATCAGCACCAAAATAAAAACGATGAGGTAATAGCGGTATTGGAGTTCTGTATTTCCCTTTAATAAATTCTGCAGTGCGGCGGACTGGCTTAAAAAGCCTTCATTGAGATAGGAAGCAAAAACCTGGTCGCTCGTTCCAAGATCATTTTCAATGGTTGCCAGTTGGCGATCAATGCTATCCATTCGGGGTTGCAACGCCGCCTTTAATTGGTTGTATTGAGTGTCAAGTTTATAATATTCATTTCTTTTGGCAAGGGCGATATCTTTTATCCCTCTTAATCCTGATCCGCCGCTGCCATCGGTCTCTGCAATGAATTGTTGCTGTGCGTTTCTTACATTTTCTGAAGCGGCATTTATTTGCACTTGATAGGATTTTTCCTGGCCCAGCAATTCTTTTTTCCTGTTTGCAAACACAGCTTCTGATTGTTTGCGCTTATCCAGTTTCCTGGCTTCATTGTCAATAGAAACCTGCATTTTTATTTCCTTTTTAAAAATATACAGAACTGCTGGTTGTGCCATGAAGCTGCCGATTGTAACAGCCAGCAAGGCTCGAAAAGCCAGCGGTAATACCTTTCTTTTTTTGGCAGCCGACAATCCTTTTATCAATGCCCTGTCAATGGTTAAAATAGTAAAACCCATAAAAAGCCCCGGTAAAAGCGCTGTTAAAAAGGAGGAGGTAATTGTGTAAAAAAAATATGTCCAGGCAAGTGTGGCAAAAAGCCAGGTGGCCATTACAGACATTCCAATGATGCTGTATTTATTCTGATCGGTAGCACAATTTGCTAATACTTTT
The DNA here is from genome assembly GCA_039920245.1 of Ferruginibacter sp. GTDB lineage: Bacteria > Bacteroidota > Bacteroidia > Chitinophagales > Chitinophagaceae > Ferruginibacter. Next base: position 23,025 of record JBDSEE010000095.1, on the reverse strand, counting down.
TTATCTGCTGTTGCCAGCCAGTGTAAAAAACCAGTAAAGTTTTTTGACTGATAAGCATGATCATTGCTGTATTGTTCCATTTAGAAATATTTAAAAGTAAAAATGGAATCAATAGTTGAGTTGAAGAAGTACTGTAAAATAGTTTTTTATTAGAGCCGGTAAAACTTTTAGGTATGATTTTATTTTATTGCAACAATAGATTAACAGTTTCCTGAACGAATCCTTTAAACGATAAAGCATTACAAATGTCTATTACATATCTTTGCCCGCTTTTGGGAGATACTTAATTATAACGAAGAAAAACAAACGATGATGAAGAAAATAATCAACATGGGAATATTTATTTTGATGAGTTATTTTACTGCAACGGCGCAAGTTCCAAAAGGAATGGGCAACAGCGACCCGGATGCAAAGAAAGTCCTTGATGGAGTAAGTGCAAAGTTTAAAACCTATAAGTCAGTATCTGCAAAATTTACACTAAAGATAGAAAATGCATCAGGCAAAAGCATGGGGACTAAAATAGGCAATGTGTACATGAAAGGCAGCCGTTATAGGATAAGTGTTACCGGTCAGGAAATATTTTCTGATGGCAGTAACGTATGGACCTATGACAAAGCATCCAACGAGGTGACCATCAGTAAGCTTGATCCATCTGCAAATTCCATTACACCGCAGAAGTTATTCACAAATTTTTATGATAAAGATTTTCTATATAAGTTAAATGGAACGGTAAAACAGGCGGGCAAGAATATGCAGGAAGTGGAACTTACACCTATTGATAAAACAAAGGCATTTCATAAAGTACTTTTGTATATCGATAAATCGAACATCAACACGACCAAAATATTTGAAAAGAACGGTAACCGATACACCTATAGTGTCACAGGTATGAATACGAATACAAATATTGCTGATGGCTTGTTTGTTTTTGATGCCAAAAAATATCCTGGTGTTGAAGTAGTAGACCTGAGATAATCTTTTTAATATTATTTATTAAAGCCTTCCTTGGGGAGGCTTTTTTATTGCCCCCACCTGTAGCTTTCAGAGGGCAACCCTGCAAGGTCTATTACCCTATCAACTACGGTAGATGCAACTGCTTCAATGGTTACAGGCTTGCTGTAAAATGATGGTGTGGCCGGGCAAATAATACCTCCTGCCAGGGTTAGTGTTTCCATATTCCTAATATGAATAAGATTGTATGGCGTATCCCTGATTACACAAATTAATTTCCTTCTTTCTTTCAACATTACATCAGCAGCACGGGTGATGAGGTCATTGGAAATTCCAGCGGCTATACGTCCAAGTGTACCCATACTGCAGGGGATGATGATCATGGTGCTGTATTGCCCCGAACCCGATGCAAATGCAGCCGTAAAATCATTTTTATCTACAATTGTTCCCGGCAAATCCTGGTAGGATTTGTTTCCTAATTCAGTTTCCCAAACCTGCTTAGCATTATCCGTAAGTACCACAGACAACTCTTCGATATGTGCATTTAATTGCTGTAGTTTTGTTAATAAAATATCCGCATAGATAGAACCACTTGCCCCGGTAACCGCCACTACAATTTTTTGCATTATTTTTCCGTTTATATTCATCTAAGCTACAAAACAAATTTTTCATGCAAAGGTTTCAAAAGGCATTATTGGTTTTCGTTTTTCTTATTTCCATAAATTATAGTTTCATGCCAGTCGGCAAGGAAAAGATAAATTGGATAAGCTTCAGTGAATTACAACAGCAATATGAAAAGAATCCAAAACCTATCCTGGTAGACCTGTACACTGACTGGTGTGGCTGGTGCAAGGAAATGGATAGGACAACTTATAAACATGATCAACTTGCGGCCTACATCAATGAACATTATTACGCAGTAAAATACAATGCAGAAGGACGTGATTCGGTTTTCTTTAATAAAATGAAATATGGTTATAACCAAAAGTTTCAAACGAATGACCTGGCCATGTTCTTAACATTCGGCAGGCTTGAATATCCCACAACTGTTTTTTTATCTTCTCTTGATGCAAGACCAGCACCTTTATCTGGATATATGAAACCCAAAGAAATGGAAGCCCCTCTTAAATATTTTGCAGAACGCAATAACTTCCAGGAGACTTTTATTGAATTCAATAAAAGGATGAAGAAGGAATGGTGAGGAAAATAACAAGTGATAATTTGCAATAGACAAAAGAAATTGGGTCATTGAGCAATCTCACATTTGTAAATTACCAGCTTATCACATTAACTTGCTGCAATAATTTTCTTCTATGTTGCAACGCCGGCTGGGGCTTTTCCAATCTACGGTTCTGAATATGATAGATATGGTGGGAATTGGTCCCTTCATCACCCTTCCTTTTGTGATCGGGTTATTGGGTGACATGTATATTTATGCATGGATAGCAGGTGCTTTGCTTTCTTTTATAGATGCGATGATATGGAGCGAACTTGGCGCTGCTTATCCTCTTGCTGGTGGCAGTTATAATTTCTTGAAAGAGGCTTATGGTAAAAACGGTGCGGGCCGGTTCATGAGTTTTCTATATGTATGGCAAACAATCATACAGGCACCGCTGGTTGCCGCATCTGCGGCAATTGGTTTTTCGCAGTATTTCGTCTACCTGTTACCGCTGGAAGTATGGCAACAAAAATTGCTTTCCGGGTGTGTAATTATCCTAATCACAATTTTACTGTACCGCAAAATTGAGAGCATTGGCAGATTGGGTGTGTTTCTTTGGCTGGGTGTGATTGCTACCCTTGGTTGGATCATATTTGCTGGTATCAGTCATGGAAATTTCATGGAACCAATCCGCCATTCGGCCAATGCATTTAATGTAAATGTATTGTTCTCCTTTTTGTTTGGGCAGGCCTGCGTAAAAACTATTTACAGTTATCTTGGCTACTACAATGTTTGTCACCTGGGCGGAGAGATCAAGGAACCAGGAAAAAATATTCCCCGCAGCATGTTCATTTCTGTAGCAGGCATTACCATCCTTTATCTCTGCATGAATATCAGTATTACAAGTGTAATTCCGTGGCAGGAAATACAGGCAGCTAATCTTGCTGGCAAAAATAATTTTGTTATCAGTAGTTTTATAGAAAAGATATACGGCACCAAAGCCGCTGTGGTAGCTACTTGCATGGTGCTATGGGTAGCACTTGCCTCATTATTTGCTGTGATGCTCGGGTATAGTCGTGTGCCTTATGCTGCAGCAGCAGACGGTGCATTTTTCAAAATATTTGCCAGGCTACATCCCACTAAGAACTTTCCATATGTTTCCTTGCTGGTGTTAGCGGGGTTCGCATTTGTATTCAGCTTACTATTCCGGATGGGCGATATTATCAGTGGCATACTTGCCATGCGGATCATGGTTCAATTTATTGGCCAGGCTGCTGGTGTAGTTTTGTTAAGGAAAAGAAATGGCATAAAAAACTTACCCTTTAAAATGCCATTGTATCCTTTACCAGTGATCCTGGTGATAATCATGTGGCTATTCATTTTCTTTGCCACCGGCATTGCAGTTATGGCGAGTTTCCTGGCGGTACTCCTGAGTGGAATAATTGTTTACATGTTCCAGGCAAAGCTGAAAGGTTTTTGGCCATTCCACCAGTCGCAATTAAAACACTTTAGGTAAGTTCACGCAGTAAATCATCGAGGTCTAATTGTTTAGTGTACATCATCAATGAGCCGTCCTCATTTTTTGGCCATAGGTCCTTTGGCTTGTCCCAATAAAGTTCTACTCCATTTTTGTCTGGATCGTCCAGGTAAAGCGCTTCAGAAACGCCATGATCTGCAAAACCTGTAAATGGATAAAAGGCTTTGCGCAAGCGATCATAAATGAAGGCAAGGTCTTTTCTTGTGGGGTATAATATAGCTGTGTGAAATAAACCAGCACTCTTGAGTGGTGCAGGAGGGGCATCTTTGCTGTACCATGTATTGAGCCCAATATGATGGTGGTACCCACCGGCAGAAATAAAAACTGCTTCATTGCCATACATAGTTGTCACTTCAAAGCCAAGCAGGCCACAATAAAATTCCATACTACGCTCAAGATTTGAAACTTTTAAATGTACATGACCGATATGAGTTTGTGCAGGTATAATATATTTTTCCATAATCCCTGTATTGAATATGAAAATTAAGAAATTTTATGATGGGTTAAGAACGATGGAAGTGGAAGCACTTATTACCATCAATAAAACATCTTCGGCTAACAAATACCTACCTGCTTTCATGGATATCAGCCGGTGCTACCCTTATTGAGGTTGGCTCAAAATAGAGATAAATAAACATTTGCCACGAAGACAGGAAGTCACAAAGTTTTTATTGATAACCAAGAATTTGCATTTTTCATACTCTCTCCATACTCTCACTATGCTTTCACTATGCTTTCACCATAAGGTTACCAGGGGCAGCAAGAGGTGTGTCTTATACTGAAAAAATTACATTTCTAATTAAAATTCGGGGATGTTTATAGGGATTTACGGCCCTTTAAAATATATAACAAAAAAGGCCAGCTTTCGCTGGCCTCAGTTATTGAAACTCTACTTTCTCTAACCTATTATTCTTAAACTGTTCTATTGGTATATGAGTTTCGGTAAGCCGGTCTTAAACAGGATCTTATTTATTTTGGTGGAAAAAATCTTTTAAAATATTACTGAATGCTCTTGACCTGAATAAAAAAAAGGGATCTGGGTAAGGAATTGAATAATTTGAACCGCCCATCTCTCCTGCATGTGATTTGCATATCATCGAATCCCGTTGTATGGGAAAAGGGACAGGTCTATCTTTTAATACCAACATGCTAAATTCATTTTGTTTTAGTTGACCCCCAGGTTTTGATGATTTTGTTTTAAAGAAGTCTTTAAGTTTGTCACGGTTTTGAGTTACGCCGGCAGAAGATTCATGGGAGGCAGATGTATTAAATTGCCCAGGTTTATCCAGGTTTATGTTACCCAGGTTTTCATTTTTTTTAATGGCAGTGCTTAAATTGTCTTCTCCCATTTCTGATTCATCTATTTTCAATGCCTGCAGAAGTTTTTTCCTGATAAGTAAGAAGATAATAAACGGAACAGCAAGGCCAATAACGATGCTAGTAAAAGTAGGATGAAAAACAAGTATACACAGGACGAACGTTGCTGCCATTAGCAGCACACCGATCACAATAAAGAAAAGCAACATGTTTCTCATTACACACTGATTTAGGTATTAAGTCTTTCAACTTAACCGGGAATAAAGGGGCGATGCAAAATCTATTGCAGGAAATTCTGAGGATGCTGGTCCGTTGGAATATGTATTCCTTAACGGTAAAAAATATGCTTGTTTGTTGGGGATGGTTTTAAAAAAGGAGGATGGGTTGAGTTAAGCGATTGTAAACATAGGCTACCCAGGTCGAAATTCCAAATATTGACGGGGCTTTCTTATGATGTGTCTTTGAAACAGAAATTATTTTATAGGCTGCTTACTTACAATAATTGATACAGGGAAAATTATTTTTAAAAAAGTAATGAGAAGAAAAAAGGCTGCCAGTTACGGCAGCCTGGAATTTATTTAATTTGTGTTTTTTCTGTCTTACTGCTACTAACATTTAGCATAAAGTAATCTGTACTTGGATTTGGATATCTATTGATGGAAAGCTGTATTTGGGAACTTTATCTTCAATAACAACTTTCTTTTCTTCTATTTTGATAATAGAATTTGTGATGGGAACAAGTACCAGTTGGCTAATTTGTCGCACCACTGTATGAGAACTTATTATAATGACCAATTACTATTATATGAAAATGATACAATTTCCGTTGGCCTAAATACTATTAAATTTACCTCTTGAAACTCACTTCCACATTCGGATATACCGTAATCCTGGCCTGGCTTTCATCAAAAGAAAGAAAACCTTTTGCATTTCAAAAGGAAACCTGGGAGAAAATCATAGCTGGGGAATCGGGAATAGTGAATGCCCCTACTGGCTATGGAAAAACCTATTCTGTTTTTCTCGGTGCAATAATCCAATACATAAATCAGCATCCAAAAGATTATCAATCTAAAAAAAGCAATGGCCTCCAACTGCTCTGGGTCACTCCTCTTCGGGCATTGGCAAAAGATATCGGCAGGGCTATGGAAGAAGTTATATTGGAATTGGGAATGCAATGGAAAGTTGGCATACGCAATGGTGATACTCCTGTGAACGAAAGGCAGAAGCAGAAACGCAATATGCCCGAAGTACTTATTACTACACCGGAGAGCCTGCACTTGTTATTAGCACAAAAAGATTACCCTGAACTTTTTAAAAGCCTGCATATAGTGGCGGTAGATGAGTGGCATGAACTGCTGGGCGGTAAACGGGGTGTGCAGATGGAGCTGGCGATAAGCAGGTTGGTGGGATTGGGGAGGAAACAGCCGGCAGTCGGGAATCGGCAGTTGACAGATGGCAGTCTGCAGTCGGCAGTTCGCAGTTCGCAGTTCGGAGGTAACATTTCGCAGTTAGTGCAGGGGGGCTATGGAATTGAAAGTGAAAAATTAAAAGTCAAAAAGGGGAACAATAAACCTCGGGCTGGAGTTTCTGTTTGGGGAATATCGGCTACGATAGGAAACCTTGAAGAGGCGAAGGAAGTGTTGTTGGCTTCGTTGTCAGTTAGCAGTCAACTGGCCACAGTCGATAATCGTCAGTTGGCAGTAAGCCGAAAGCAATCGTCTCCCGATAGTTATCAGGACGGTAGTCGGCCATCTGCGGGAAACATCATAAAGGCTTCTATCCATAAAAAAATAGAGATTGAATCTATCATACCAGATGAAATAGAAAAATATCCCTGGGCGGGACACCTGGGCATAAAGCTGGCTCATAAGGCACTTCCAATCATTGAAGCAAACCGAACCACCCTGCTCTTTATTAATACCCGTGGCATGAGTGAAATATGGTACCAGCAATTGCTAAACATTGCCCCGGAACTAGCCGGTGCGCTTGCCCTACACCATGGAAGCATAGAACAGGAACTTCGCATCTGGGTAGAAGATGCGCTGCATACCGGCACCTTGAAAGCCGTAGTTGCTACAAGCAGCCTTGACCTGGGAGTAGATTTCCGGCCGGTTGAAACCGTGATACAAGTTGGATCTCCAAAAGGAGTTGCCCGTTTTTTACAACGTGCCGGTCGCAGCGGTCATCAACCGGGGTCTGTAAGCAAGATCCATTTTCTTCCTACGCATTCACTGGAACTTATGGAAGCTGCTGCACTTAAAGACGCCATTGCCAATGGCATCGTTGAAAGCAGGCAACCTATGTTGCTTTGCTTTGATGTGCTTATGCAATACCTGTGTACACTTGCCGTGGGTGAAGGATTTTACCCTGACGAGATTTTTAAAGAAATTTCTTGCACCTATTGCTTCAGGGATATACAGCCGGAAGAATGGGAACAGATCTTACAGTTCATCACAGCCGGTGGAATTGCCCTGGCGCAATATGATGATTTCAAAAAAGTAGAGATCATCAATGGCCTTTATAAAATAACTAATCGCCGCATTGCCATGAGGCACCGCATGCATATCGGTACGATCGTTAGCGATGCGATGATAAAGGTAAAATTCATGACTGGCGGTTTTATTGGCGTTATAGAAGAATGGTTCATCAGCCGCCTGCAGGCAGGAGATGTATTTACGTTGGCCGGGCGAAACCTGGAATTTGTTATGATAAAGGAAATGACCGTACAGGTGCGTAAAAGCAATTCTAAAAAATCGATAGTGCCAAGCTGGATGGGTGGCCGTCTGCCACTAAGTGCCAGGCTGGGACAAGTGCTGCGCAAGAAGCTGGATGAAGCTGCACAACTATATGACGGAATAGATATCGGTAAGAAATTACCAGGATATTTAGAAATGAAAACGCTGAAACCTTTGTTTGAGTTACAACAACAGATATCACAAATTCCCCGTGCGAATGAACTGCTGATAGAACATATAGAAACAAAGGATGGCTTTCATGTTTTTGTTTACCCCTTTGAAGGCAGACTGGTTCACGAAGCTATGGCTGCTTTACTATCCTACAGGCTAAGCCGCATTAGCCCGCTTACTTTTTCATTTGCTATGAATGATTATGGATTTGAATTGCTTTGCGACCAACCGATACCACTTGATGATAGCAATGTTTATGATTTGTTCAGTGAAGAAAACCTGCTTACCGATATTCAAACCAGTGTGAATGCTTCGGAGATGGCCAGGCGAAAGTTCCGGGATATTGCGGTGATCGGTGGATTGATATTCCAGGGTATGCCGGGTGAAAAAATTAAATCAAAACATTTACAATCGTCTGCTTCCTTGCTATTCAATGTTTTTGCAGAATATGAGCCTAATAATCTATTGATAAGGCAGGCATATAACGAAGTGATGCAACAACAAATGGATGAAGTAAGACTGAGAGATATGCTAAGGAGGATACAGCAGGGAAAAATTGTGATCAAATTCCCGAAACAACTTACTCCATTTTGCTTTCCCTTAAAAGTAGACAGCATGCGTGAAAACCTTACTTCGGAGAAACTGGAAGATCGTGTGAAACGAATGCAGCAGCAGTTAGATTAATTTTCGAATTAAGATTTACAATTTTCGATTTAAGATTTACGATTTGTTTCTTAGGGTTTTGATGGATGCAACTAGAAGGGAGAAGTTGAAAGTTGAATGTTCCAGATCCGAAGTTCTTCTTGGTTGTTAGCTGCTATTTGAGTATTTTACTAAGCAACCTTTATAAAGTATTTGCGTATTTATAGATAGAAAATTTTCTGTTTGAAGATATTAGAAGATATTATTGCCGGATGCCTGGAGCAAAACCAGCGTGACCAGAAACTGCTTTACGAGCGGTACTATGGCTATTGCATGAAGGTTGTTTTCCGGTATATCTTCCGATATGAAAAGGCAGTAGATGTAGTAAATGATGGATTTGTAAAAATATTTGGCAAACTGCATACATTCCAGCTTAATCATCCCTGTAAACTAGAGATGATTTTAATGGGATGGATGCGGACCATTATGGTAAATACAGCTATAGACCGGCTAAGAAAAGATCATTTTCTGCCGGAAATAGGAATGGAAACAGAAGGTATTTGGATAGCAGACAGAAGCCAGCAAAGCGACAATGCATTGCTTTATAAAGATTTAATTAAAGCAGTTAAAAATCTACCGCCCACTTATCGCATCGTTTTTAACATGTATGTAATCGATGGGTTTACTCACCAGGAAATTGCTGACCAGTTGCGTATTGCCGTAGGAACTTCTAAATCTAATCTATCAAAAGCAAGACATTTATTGCAGGCCCATATAAAAGTAGCTAACCAGGAAAAAATATGTTCTTTATGACCAGCGATATGGATGAATTATACAGAAGTGCAGCAGAGAATTACCCGCTGAATACCGGCAAGCCCGATTGGGATGCAATGCTTACTAAAATAAACCTGGTCAAAAAACACAGGCCTCCTGCTAAAAGAAATATTTTCAAAGGCCTTTTATTCCTGATAGCATTTACACCGCTTGCATTATCAGATCTGCATTTTTTTAAAATCATTTTACCTACCCAGGTTATAAATAATGAAACTCAAAAAACTACTGCTCAAATAAATCCCGGACCTGCACAAAATATAATTAATCCTGTTTTAACTGATGAGAGCAACCACAGTACAATCTCTATGCTTTCTAAAAAACCCGGCAGTACTATTCACTATTTTAAGCAATCAACACCCGGGATTATTAAAGAGAAAAAAACAACTGTTTCCCAAAATGATTTTCTCTCAATCCAACCCGTTTATACAAATGATAATTCTAAAACAGCAGGAGCGCCTGGGGCGGAAGTTATTTCTTCAAACAGTCCAATAAATGAAAAGATTTCCAATGATGAAAAGGATAAAAAATCTATTATAAAAGAGGCCGAATCAAATCCAGTTAGGAAACAAGAAAAGCAGGAAACAAAAAAATCCAATTCGAAGAAATTCTATGCAGGCGTTGTTGCAGGCCCTGACCTGAGTACAATAAAAATGCAAAGCTTACATAAGGTGGGTTATAATATAGGTGTTGTTACCGGTGTACAGATAAATAAACGAATAGCGATTGAATCCGGTGTACTATTGGATAAAAAATATTATAATTCAAAGGGTGAATATTTTAATACCAATAAGATCTCCTTACCGACCGGGACTATAATTAAAAATGTATCAGGACATTGTGATATGATAGAAATTCCAGTGAACATTCATTATCTACTAAGACAAAAAGCGGGTCATAATATCTATGCTTCTGCAGGGGTTTCGTCTTATTTGATGAATAAAGAGGTATATACTTTTGATGTGACCAGAAATGGATATGCATATCCCCGGTCAATGGATTATGATAATCCTGGTTCCTATGCTTTTGCTGTTGTTAACCTTGGGGTGGGCTATAATAAACAAATTGGTAAGAACGGAAACCTCCGGATAGAACCTTCCATAAAACTCCCTGTTAATAAAATAGGGACTGGATCAATGCCTATACAAAGCGCAACCTTGCAGGTTGGTTATACCCGTAAATTATTTTAATTTACGCATTTACAGACTTCAAATTTTTTCGATAAAAGATCAGGCTCTTAAGCCCACTTTAAATGCCAGGCTGAAATATGAGAAAGAATCTGCATTGCTGTTGTTCCCACTAAATTTCCATTCCTGACCCGAACTGAACGGTGGTTGTTGATGACTGCCCGCTGCTTCCCCTACGCCAATAAAACTATCGGAGCTTTGTAATTTAAAGCCATAGGATTTTCCTTTAGCAAGACGCAGACGAGGAAGATTAAATGCAACCCATCTTCCAGCATCTGTACTTGTAAATTGTACAGACGAAGAACCAATGCTTGGGCCCCAACTTTTATTTTCGGGATCAAAACTATGCAGTGTAAGCACTACTTCTCCAGGATCTGTTACGAGGCTGGAATATATTTCTATGGTTTCTACATCTGCTTCAGCAGGTGCCAGGAAAGTTTGTCCTTTTGCAATATTATTACTCAGGCCAGGGTAAGTGCCAATCCAACTTGTAGCATTCGTTATTCTTTGTTCTACAAAAGGGTTTGTGGACCGGAAGTTATTGTCAGTGTTCATAGATAAAAATTTTTAGGTGTGGATAGAGTTACTTTTATAACAGACTATAGCGACAAATATTGTGCAATACACAGACGGGATATTTATTGCCCGGGTGCATTATAAATAAATTAACATTTGGGAGGAAACTTACCAGGAGCTAATTTTTCTTTGGAGAACTGTTTGGAAATTATCCATGTATTTATATCCGGTGCCTGTATTAAGTAATAAAATCTTTTGGTTGATATTTATCTCGCCAGACCTCATTAAAGGGATCAATGCTTTCCAGGTCGCTGCGCCCTCGGGAGAAATGATCATACCTTCTGTTTTTGCAATTTCTTTTACACCAGCAATAATGTCTTCTTCCGCAATTGCGATAGCAGTACCATCAGATTCATTCAATACATCTAACATCATATCCATCCCAAAAGGATATGGAACAGCGAGGCCATTGGCCAGCGTTGGTTTAGGAACAAAATTTTGCTTCCAATTGGAACGATCCTTCATTGCGTGCAGGATGGGCGCACAATTTTTTGATTGAACAGCAATCATTTTTGGAAGCGGCCCATCTATCCAACCAAGGGATAACATTTCTTTAAATGCTTTCCAAATGCCGATCAAACCAGTGCCACCACCTGCCGGGTAAATGATCACATCCGGTAATTGCCAATTCAATTGTTCTGCAATTTCATAACCCATTGTTTTCTTCCCCTCCAACCGGTATGGTTCTTTTAGCGTGGACATGTCAAAATAATTACCGGTCTCATTTATCTCGCTTACTTTTTTTGCACAATCATTTATCAGTCCATCAATTAAAATCAATTCGGCACCGTATAACTCACATTCCTGCTTGAATATTTCAGGAGTATGCCGTGGCATTACCACTGTGCATTTAATGTCCGCCTTTGCACAATAAGCCGCCAGTGCGCCTCCTGCATTTCCAGCAGTAGGAACAATGCAATGTTGTACATTAAATTCTTTTGCTTTAGAAACTGCCACGCTTATCCCTCTTGCTTTGAAAGAACCTGTTGGATTAAATGATTCATCTTTTAAAAGCAGATTAGCAAAACCAAAACGGTCAGCAAGTTTTTGCAAAGAAAATAATGGTGTCATGCCTTCTCCAAGGGTTACAATATGCTGCTCATCAAGGACGGGAAGCAGGCTTGCATAACGCCAGATATTATTTTGATCATTCTTTAATGATAATTTTGAAAATCCAGATGAAAGATCATAGTCAACAACGAGTGGTTTATTACAACAAATAGCATAGGTATTCATGATGCTTAAATCATATACCTTATGGCATTGAGAACAGTGTAACGATTTGGCTAATGTGGCAGGTCGAGTTAATGTAAGCATTCAGTAAAACTACCATTGCTATTATAACTATGGCAGCACAAATAATTATAGCCTATAACTATTGGTTATACCATGTTTTACAGAAACGGATAAACAATTTATTGAGTTCATTGTTATCGGTACCATGGCGCTGTATAAAAAAGAAGTCTCGTACTATCTGAAACTTATCAATTTTGATGGCAACCAGGTCACCTTCTTTTAATTCTTTCAGCACCGAACCTTTTGGCAAAAAACCAAGACAATTATCTTCCCGTAAAAAATTCTTTAGTGCTTCTGTGCCTGCCAGCCGTACCGATACTTTCAGCTCTGACATTTTGATCCCATTCTTTTCAAGATTATATTTTACTGCGGCTAATGTTCCTGATCCCTGTTCCCGGAGAACGATGGGATAATTTTTTATCTCTGGTAATGTCAACATTCTTTTTTTAGCTATCGGGCTTTTGGCACTACAAACCGCCAGCACTTCATCTCTGACAAATGGCTGGTATAAAATACCGGGATTTTTTTTCTTCCCTTCCACAATCCCAATGTCAATTTCCTGGTCGATCAATGCTTTTACAATAGTGTCTGTATTCCGGTTAAGCAAACTAATTTTCACTTCCGGATATTTCTGATGAAATGCCGAAAGTATTTTAGGAATGATATATAAAGCAACTGTAGTGCTGGCGCCAAGTTTTAGTTGTCCCCTGGCTTTTAATTGATCTTTTAAAACACTTAATTCAAATTCTAACTGGTTCTGTATTTTCTTTGCTTCTTTTAACCGGGCCAATAATAATCCCCCACCTGGACTTAGCTTGATGGTATTACCTTTCCGCTCGAATAAAGTTGTTTGGTAAAAAGCTTCTAATGCTTTTATATGTTTGCTGATTGCCGGCTGACTTATAAACATTACTTCGGCCGCTTTAGAAAAACTAAGGCTTAAGGCTACCTCCATAAAAATTTCGTGACGAACAGAAAGCATAGACCGGGATGACAAGTTTACAATGAAAATAAAAGCAAAATTAGGTATGTGTATGCAGCTATCATAGTTATAAAAGAAAATCCAGTGATAGCAATATTAGAAAGCGGTAAACTTTAGAATTAACAAGGGATGAACAGTACCATTGGAGCTCTTAGCTATTAACTTAACAATTTTACCTGTTTTTTAAATGATAAACACTGTTTTCATTGAAGTTATTTTTTTATCTTGGGGAACATTAATCTTCGATTTTAATTTGAACATATGAAAAAGATATACGTATTAATCATCTGTACTTTTATATTCCTGGGAGCAGAGGCACAAAATATCTCAAAAGTAAAATTGAGTGGTAGCGGTGAAATTGAATCCATAGCATTTGATATAGGAGAATCTGTTATCGTGAATATTAGTAAAGAAGGAAGTCTGCTTAGCTGGGGCGTAGATAATTACCTGGGGAGCCGTACTGAAAACTACCAGGACAAATACCTGGAATATACCGGTAAGACAAGTAACTATAATGAAACTGATAATGAGGCATTCAAGGGAAGAATAAAATCAATTGGGGCTACCTACATCACTTACTATGCATCATTTGAAGATGAAATGCTAAGAGGAAAAATAAAAAGTATTGGCAGGATCAATTTTGAATATTTTCCTTCTTTTGAATACCAACCTTACAAAGGATACCTGAAAAAAATTGGCGATAATCAAATTAGCTGGTATGGCTCTTATGATAATGCTGCTTATGCGGGAAAATTAAAATCACTTGGCCTTACTTCATTTACCTATTATGCTTCTTATGACGACAAACTTATCAGGGGAAAAATAAAAAGCATTGGCGGAAATAATTTTTCTTATTACTCGTCCATTGACCGACCTGAATACCGGGGCGGATTTAAGACCGGCAACCCTGTTAGTTTTGTGAACGGCATTAAATATTTTATAACGAATTAATAGCACAACAATCGAACATTGTTGGTTAGTCATTAAAAAAGGAAATCCCCGCTTGAAGGCGGGGCTTTCCTTTTATTATTTACAGATCTATTGAACAATAATCTTTTCTACATTCAACAGTTTATTAGAATCATCCATGATCCTGATAAGGTATGTTCCTTTAGCTATCTGAACTGGTAGTTTAAATTCTACTGCCTGTACTTTGCCATTAATATTTATCACTTGTTTATTTAATTGCTTGCCGGACTGATCCAATAATTGAACCTCGTATCTTCCTGCAGGATAATCAGCAAGTGAGAGCGTTGTAACAGCATTTACAACAGGATTAGGATAAACTGTTAGTTTTGGTTCTGTAGCAGCAGGTTCAATAGACTTTGCCACTTCTTTTGCAAGTGCATCTTCCTTTGCAAGTACTTCTTCTTTTACTTCTTCAACTTCTTTTTTCTCTTTTCTTTCTTTTTTATAAGAAATCAAATTAGCATTTGCCAGGTCTGATGCATTGAAAACAGAACCCGAACTTATTTTTTCTGCCTGCATTGCTTTCAGATCAAATTGATAATAACCATCTGTGGAAGTAGAACTGGTAACAATAATGTTAGTTCCCTTTTCTACAACTGCACCATTGGTAGTAAAACCTTCAGGTAAGCCTTTGATACTTCCGAGGTAAATCGCTATCCTGGTTTCTATATTTATCTTATACACACGACGGTTGGCAGTAACAAGGAATAAATTACCAGCATCATCTGCAACCATATCACCCCCGGCAAGGTTGCGGCTGCGAATTGAAAATTTTCCGTTAGATGCATCATCAGTGACTGCGCCAAGATTTGTAATTACCGGCTTTTTCTTTGTGGTAAATTGTATGAGTTGATCTGCGCTATTGTTGAGGGCATATCCATTTCCATCAGATGCAATCACCATTCTTGTAATTTGGTTTTGCACATCTCCCATGCCACTTACAGAACTAAATGCTTCATCCTGAAAATAAAAGATAGATGGTTTTTTGGCTTTAAGATCTATGTAACGAAGTTCATTAATGCCCATCGGTGTATAATATAACCTATCATGTTTTTTATCATAAGCACATGCTGCAGAACTTGTGGCAAAGGGTTCTTCTTTTTTTACAGAATAGCCACGAACTATAACACGTGTTCGCTCAATTGGTATCGTGCTACTTAATGCTTTAATATTTCCGTCAGTATTGATCATTATTTTTGGTTGAGCATCAATAATTATTCTACTTTCCACTTCCCTTCTCACTGAAGGAGCAAGTGTCTTAGCTTGTCCATCGATTATCACAACATTATTTTCTTTTAATCTTTCTCTCATAACCTGCCTCATTTTATCATCGCCACTATACACAAAAGTATTTGTAGGCAATTCAGTTTCTCTTATCACAATAGGTTTATGCGTACGGGCATTCAGTCTTTGCACATCTGACTTACTTTCATAAACAGAACGAATGACTTCACCTGTTACAACATCAACGAGTTTCACTTCTGTCCACCGCTGATTTCCTTTTTCTGCCCCGGTAATTGCGTAGGCAGTAATGCGGCCTGATTTTTTCTGTGCTTGGGCCGCAATGAATATTGCAGCAGATAAAATGCTAAGTAAAATTGCTTTTTTCATGGCTGTATTTTTTCTTTATTAAATGAGAATGTCAATTTACGATAAGTTTCGTGGAAGGGCAAAGCTGATGAGAAAGATATTTTATAAAAAATACATGAGTGGTAATTTTCACCATGTATTTGTCAACAACTTCAACAGTAAACTAGTGAGTAATGTGCAGGCAATATTATACCCCAGTAAAAATTTTATGGATTTTGTCTAATACCATTGCAGGGGTTATAGCATTCATACAAGCATGGTCCCCACGCCAGCAGGGTTTATTGCCAAATACTGAACATGGTCTGCAACTGAGGTCAATTTGTACTGCGTTATTTTCAGTTAATCCATAACCCAGAAATCCGGCAAAGGGATGCGTAGCGCCCCAAATAGAAATTACAGGAACGCCCAGCAATGCTGCCAGGTGCATGTTTGCAGAGTCCATACTCACCATCAAACTACAATTTTGAATGATCTGCATTTCTTCTTCAAGCGTAAATCTTCCTGCTGCAGAAAAAATATTCGGGACCTCATGTGCCAATTGCTCCAGTAATAATTTTTCTTCTTTTCCGCCACCCAATAATACAATATCAAATTTTTCTGCAGCCAGTGTTTCCACTACTTCACGGATCTTATCCCAGGGATACATTTTTTCTTTATGCTTTGCAAAAGGTGCAATACAAATCATTTCACGTTTCATGCCTGCCAAAAAATGAAGTACGCCATTTGCGAGTGTTAATTGCTTTTTCCTTTCTACTTTATTTGATAATACAAATGAATAACCCAATCTATATAAGACATCTGCGTAGCGCTGGTGCGTAGTTTTTAGCGGCCTGAATATTTTCTGCTCCTTCCTTACAAGTTCCCTTTTTTCTTTACGTCCTTTATCAATTGTGCTGACAGGTAATCCTGATAATCTAAAAAAACTTCCAAGGATCTTTGAACGAATAACGTTGTGCAAATCGCCTACCGCAGTTATGGCGTGGCGTTTTTTTATTTGTAAAAACAAGCTGAACAATCCTGGGAAACCTTTGTGTATTCCTTTAAGATCAGCGGGGAAAAAATTAAGTCTTTCGACGTCTTTAAAAAATGCTTCAAAGCTCTTGTTACTTACAATTGTAATCGTTAAGGAAGGATAATTTAAGAGCAACTCTTTAATTACAGGGACAGTCATTGCCACATCCCCCATTGCCGAAAAACGTATCAAGAGGATATGGGTATGCTTTGCTGGCATTTATTATTTATTTGCGGCATATAGAACGGGGTTCAGGGAAGGATCGTTGTACATTTTCATTTGCTTGTAAACCTTCATGTATTTCCTCCCGCCTTCTATTTCCTTCAGCAATTCATCTATTGCCTGTGATAGATCCAATTGCTGCTGAAGTAAAACCTGTAGCTTTTCTTCACAAACCTTCCGGTGGGCCTCAGTAGCATCACTTCGATTTGCTTCCTCCTGCATGTGGTATATTTTCAGCATTAAAATGCTTAACCTGTCAATTGCCCAGGCAGGACTTTCTGTATTGATGGTTGCTGATACTGAAGGCTGAATATCTTTATATTTTTCCAGGAAATAGCTATCAATATATTCCACCATATCTGTACGTTCCTGGTTGCTTGCATCTATGCGGCGTTTTAAAATCAATGCTGCCGGAGGGTCAATCGAGGGGTTACGAATGATATCTTCCAGGTGCCATTGCACTGTGTCTATCCAGTTTTTTGTGTATAACAAAAACTCAATACTTCTTTCTGCAAATGGGTTTGAAATTGCCGTGTCTACATCATCTTTTATATGATAATCCTGTACTGCCTGCTGAAAAATATTATTGAATAACCTACTTATCATAAAAGCTATTTGCTGTAAAAATATAACAATGAAAGAAATTGAACCGACGAAAAATTGGCGGCTTATTTTTTATTGCCCATTTTTTCATTCATACCGCTCACTACATCTGCGGTAATATTCAGTGCAGAGTCTTTATATACCATATAATCAAGGCCGGTTCCGGTTGTAAGGATATACATGTAATTCTTATCCTTGTTATAATCAGCCAGAAATTCTTTCAATTTTTTCTGGATATCATCCATAAACTTATAACTCTTCTCACTAAGCTTTTGCAGGGTACTTTGCTTTTTAGCTTCTACTTGCTGCTGCTGCTGGTATAGTTGTGCCTGGAATTGTTCTGCCTCCTGCTGCGTGATGGCATTGCCTTTTTTAAGAAAATTATTCTTCTGATTTTCCAGGTTACGCATATTATTATTCCATTCATTTTCTATACCCTTCTGTTCTGTTTCAAGTTCTTTTCTTCTTTCCTTAATATAAAATATTTTTTCATTCAACGAATCGAGATCAACGTATGCAATGGGTGGCCTGTTTGCAAAATTTACCGGCATCGTAGATGTACTACTTACAACTGCCTGCTTGCTGCTGGTTTGTTTTTTTTCGCTAAATACATGATAATATAAAAACGCAAGTGCCAGTACCAGGACTATATTTAAAATAAGGGAGAGTTGCTTCATAATTTGGTTTTACAGTGCGGCAAGATAATTACAATGCTTTGCCTGACAATAGCCTGCTAAAAAAATTCTGAAAGCATTAACGGGGAAGAAATATGACTGCTGACAGTTGATAGTTAGAGTTTTTTTTACAGTTAACTATAGTATTGATTCCAGATTCGTGTAATTAGTTTCATTCATGTCAAAAAAAATGGAGCAAGACTTTCATCTTACTCCATCTGTATTTCATTATCAAATTAGTCCCCCTAACTATCGGGACTAATTAGCAAATTGTTTTACTCTTCTTCGTCAAAGTTCATTGCTTCTTTGGTTGTCATCAGCAATTCATATTCTTCCTTGCTACCAACAATCATGTTTTCAAACTCACGAAGACCAGTACCAGCCGGGATATGATGACCAGTGATAACGTTCTCTTTCAATCCAAGCATCTCATCTGTTTTACCCTGAATGGCAGCAGAAGAAAGTACCTTAGTTGTTTCCTGGAATGATGCGGCAGATATCCAGCTATGAGTACCAAGAGACGCTTTCGTAATACCCAGCAACAACGGTGAAGAAGTTGCAGGATGTGCATCCCTGAATTCAGCTAATTTTTTATCTGTTCTGCGCAGGATAGAATTCTCTTCCCTTAATTCTCTTAGGGTAACAATCTGGCCAGGTTTCAGCTTAGTACTTTCGCCATGTTCAGTTACTACCTTCTTATCATAAATGAAATCATTCTCTGTATTAAAGTCCAGCCTGTCTTCTGTATCTCCTTCAAGGAATTTAGTATCACCAGCATCTTCGATAGTTACTTTACGCATCATCTGCCTTACAATAACTTCCACATGTTTATCATTGATACGCACACCTTGTAAGCGATACACTTCCTGAATTTCATTCACTACATACTCCTGTACTGCAAATGGTCCTTTGATAGAAAGTATATCTGCGGGAGCTGTTTGTCCATCACTTAATGCAGCACCAGCTTTTACAAAGTCACCATCCTGCACCAGTATCTGGCGGCTCAATGGAACTAAATATTTGCGTACAACACCATCTTTTGCTTCCACAATAATCTCCCTGTTACCACGCTTGATAGCTCCAAAGCTTACCACACCATCAATCTCGCAAACTACTGCAGGATTACTTGGATTTCTTGCTTCAAACAATTCGGTAACCCTTGGCAGACCACCCGTAATATCTTTCAGCTTGCTCAGGATACGTGGAATTTTAACCAGCACCTGGCCGCTTCTTACATCATCACCTTCTTCAACAACGATGTGTGAACCTACAGGAAGGTTATAAGTTTTTTTCTCCTTGCCTTCAACCATTATCGCTGGAAGCTTGGTTTTATCTTTTGTTTCAATAACCACTTTTTCACGGTGACCAGTTTGCTCATCTGCTTCATCACGATAGGTAATACCTTCCAGTACTGCATCAAATTTAATGACACCATTTACTTCAGCAACAATAACGTTGTTGAATGGATCCCATGTACAAACTACATCACCTTTAGAAACTTTCTGACCATCTTTTACATTCAGTATTGCACCATAAGGTATATGTGTACTGTTAAGCAACCTGTCAGATTTTACATCAATATTTCTTACTTCACCCGTACGACCAATTACTACAGTTACTTTTTTACCTTCAGCATTTTCTGTATGTACAGTACGTAATCCGTCAAATTGTAATGTGCCATCAAACTTAGCGTAGAGTGATGATTCTACTGAAGTAGAACCAGCAACACCACCCACGTGGAAGGTACGTAACGTAAGCTGTGTACCCGGCTCACCGATAGATTGTGCTGCGATGATACCTACTGCATCTCCACGCTGTGCCAGGTAACCTGAAGCCAGGTTTTTACCATAACATCTTACACAAACACCACGCTTGCTTTCGCAGGTAAGCACCGAACGTATTTCAACAGTTTCAATTCCTGTTTCATCAATTTTCTTTGCATCTTCTGCACTTATCTCTTCACCAGCTTTGATGATCAATTCATCAGTTGTTGGATGGAAAACATCATGCAGAGAAGTACGACCTTCGATCCTGTCGCTTAATGGTTCAATAATATCTTCATTATCTTTTAATGCTGAAGTTGCAATTCCACGAAGAGTTCCACAATCTTCATCATTGATTACAACATCCTGTGCAACGTCCACCAATCTTCTAGTAAGATAACCAGCATCCGCTGTTTTAAGGGCAGTATCCGCAAGACCTTTACGGGCACCATGTGTAGAAATAAAGTATTCCAATACACTAAGACCATCTTTAAAGTTTGCCAGAATCGGGTTTTCAATAATCTCAGATCCTGATGATCCTGATTTCCTTGGCTTAGCCATCAATCCCCTTAAACCTGCAAGCTGTTTGATCTGTTGCTTGCTACCACGTGCACCTGAATCAAGCATCATGTAAACAGAGTTGAACCCTTGTTTATCCTGGGCAAGATCACGTATCAAAGTTTCTGTAACTTTTGTATCTACACGACTCCAGATATCAATGATCTGGTTATAACGCTCATTGTTTGTAATAAGACCCATGTTGTAACTATCCCATACTTCAGCAACTTCGCCTTGTGCATTAGCTACTAGTTCTTCTTTAATCGCAGGGATGATAAGATCATTAATGTTGAACGATAATCCTCCACGGAATGCCATGCGGAATCCGAGTGTTTTGATATCATCAAGGAATCTTGCAGTGATAGGAACACTTGTCCACTTTATAATATCGCCAATGATTTCCCTAAGATTCTTTTTAGTAAGCAATGCATTTACAAAACCTACTTCTTTAGGAACGAACTGGTTGAAAATAACACGACCAACAGTTGTTTCTATTAATTTATTTGTAAGTGTGCCATCGTTGTTACGATAGTTTGCTTTCACTTTTATATTGGCATGAAGATCTATTTTCTTCTCATTGTAAGCAATGATAACTTCATCAGCAGAGTAAAATGCTTTTCCTTCACCTTTTACGATTTCGTCACCAACGGTTTTCTTGCCTTTAGTTATGTAATACAGTCCTAATACCATGTCCTGAGAAGGAAGGGTAATTGGCGTACCGTTCTGCGGGTTAAGAATGTTGTGAGAAGAAAGCATCAATAACTGTGCTTCCAATACAGCAGCATTGCTCAAAGGGACGTGAACAGCCATCTGATCACCATCGAAATCGGCGTTGAACGCAGCTGTTACCAAAGGATGCAATTGTATCGCTTTACCTTCAATCAACTTTGGCTGGAAAGCCTGTATTGACAAACGGTGAAGTGTTGGGGCCCTGTTTAACATTACCGGGTGACCTTTCAAAATATTCTCAAGAATATCCCAAATGATAGCTTCTTTTTTATCAACTAATTTCCTTGCGCTTTTTACTGTTTTTACAATACCCCTTTCAATCAGCTTGCGAATGATAAATGGCTTGAACAATTCAGCAGCCATATCCTTTGGAAGACCGCACTCATGCATTTTCAACTCAGGACCTACCACGATAACCGAACGACCAGAATAGTCAACACGCTTACCAAGTAAGTTCTGACGGAAACGACCTTGTTTACCTTTCAATACATCACTCAATGATTTCAATGCACGACCACCTTCAGCTTTTACAGCATTTGATTTACGGCTGTTATCAAACAATGAATCTATTGCTTCCTGCAGCATCCTTTTTTCATTACGAAGGATTACTTCAGGCGCTTTAATTTCTAATAATCTTTTCAAACGGTTGTTACGGATAATAACCCTGCGATAAAGATCATTCAGATCTGATGACGCAAAACGGCCACCATCTAATGGAACAAGCGGGCGAAGTTCTGGTGGAATAACCGGTATGTATTGCATAACCATCCATTCAGGACGGTTGTTGATCCTTGTATTTGCATCACGGAAACTTTCAACAACACTCAATCTTTTTAAAGCATCAGCCTTACGTTGTTGTGATGTTTCGTTTGCAGCTGCATTTCTTAAATCAAAACTTAATTGATCAAGATCTAATCTTTCCAGCATGCCATGAACTGCTTCAGCACCCATTTTAGCGATGAATTTTTCTGCATCTTCATCAGGCAATAACTGGTTTTCTTTTGGTAACGCATCAAGGATGTCCAGGTATTCTTCTTCAGTTAGAAGGTCACCATAATTTTGCCCTTTATCTGCACGGATACCTGATTGGATAACTACAAAACGCTCGTAGTAAACAATGGTCTCTAATTTCTTAGAGCTCATGCCCAACAGGTAACCAATTTTATTTGGTAATGATTTAAAGTACCAGATGTGCACAACAGGAACCACCAGTTTGATGTGTCCCATACGCTCACGACGCACTTTCTTTTCTGTTACTTCCACACCGCAGCGATCGCAAACAATACCCTTATAACGGATACGCTTGTATTTGCCACAGGCACATTCATAATCCTTTACCGGCCCAAAAATTCTTTCGCAAAACAAACCATCTCTTTCAGGTTTGTAAGTACGGTAGTTAATGGTTTCCGGCTTTAATACTTCACCATAGCTGCGTTCCAGGATACTATCCGGAGATGCAAGCCCGATGGTTATTTGAGAAAACGTAGATTTCGGACGATTTTCTTTTTTGAATGCCATATT
>JBDSEE010000094.1:0-10194 GCA_039920245.1 Ferruginibacter sp. | reverse complement strand
AAGACTACGGTAAGTTAATGTAGATTAACTTTTAAACCGCTTTGTTCATTTTTCTTTGTGTTAAACAAGATAAAATGACAAAGGAAAAATTAATGTATGCTGAAAAAATTGCGATTGAGTTATTTGATGCTGTTGAAAAAGGCAATTTGATCATTGCCGGTAAATCAGAAGCACAGCTCTCATCAGAGGTTTGCAACCTGGCTTTTGAAAAATTCGGGATAGAAAATCACTGGCATAAAAAAATTGTAAGGGCGGGAAAAAATACATTGTGTATTTACCCTGACAATCCGCCCGATGAAATAATACAGGAAGATGATATTGTAATTCTAGACTTTGGGCCAATCGTTGATGGTTACGAAGCTGACCTGGGAAGAACTTATGTAACAGGCGCCAATACAAGGAAATTAAAAATTAAAGGGGATGTTGAAAATGCCTGGTACGAAACCCAGGCATGGTATAAAAATCAAACATACTTAAAATCATCAGATCTGTTTAAATGCGTTGTTGAAAAAGCAACCGGATATGGTTATACATTTGGTGGCGAAATTGCCGGGCATATTGTTGGAAAGTATCCACACGAACAACCACTTGATCCTAAAAGTTTAGAACTGGACATTCATCCGCAGAATCATAACGATATGTTTTTATTGGATGCTGATGGCAATAAACGACATTGGATTTTGGAGTTGCTTTTTATTGATAAAGAAAATGAGGTTGGTGGCTATTTTGAGCAACTCCTGTAATATTAACTCAATGTTCAGGTAATTTTGAAAAAATGTTTTTAATGAAACAAAAATTAATTATTGCAATCCTTTTTTTATTTCCCTTATTAAGTTTGGGGCAGAGCCCAAATTCAATGTCTTTAAAATTTAAGAAAGACTTTGAATTCTTTTGGCAATCAATTGATGAGAACTATTGTTATTTTGATAAAAAGCAAACTGATTGGAATAAAGTAAAAGAAATTTATGAACCTATATTTGATACGATCAGCACCAGGGATCAATTTGTAAAGGAACTTGAAAATGTTTTTTATGAGATCTATGATCATCATGCATCTTTAAATACTAATACAAATAATTCACAAAGGCTTGTTCCTTCAGGAACTGATATATGGGCAGAGTTTATAAATGGTAAGCCGGTAATTACAGAAGTTAGAAAAAATTTTGGAGCAGAAGTGGCCGGGGTTCTACCTGGAATGGAAGTAGTTGCTGTTAACGATATTCCCGTTCTTAAAGCGATAGAACCTTTTATCGGGAAAGCTCTAAGATCGACAGATACAGAAGCAAAAAACTACGCACTAAGACTATTATTAGCCGGTAATCACACCCACAGCAGAAAACTTACTTTACTATCAAAGCAAGAAACAAAAGATTATTTTCCAGACGGTACTCATTCACTTCTTGAGCATGTGAGCTATGCTGCGATGATTGAATCCAATATTAAAAACAGCATAGGCTACATTAAAATAAATAACTGTTTATTTGACAATGAACTTATTGCTGTATTTGACAGCACAATGCAGTTGATGAAAAATACAAGATCATTAATCCTGGATTTACGGGAAACACCGAGCGGCGGCAACACTTCTGTAGCAAGAGCAATACTGGGCTGGTTTACAAACAAGGAACAAATTTATCAAAAGCATGAATTGTATGCAGAACAAAAAGAAACAGGCATTATAAGAAGTTGGTTTGAGATAGTTTCTCCCAGGAAAAATAAATATTATAATATGCCGGTAGTGCTTTTAGTTGACCACTGGACCGGCAGTATTGCAGAAGGAATAACTATAGCATTTGATGGAATGAAAAGAGCAAAAATAATCGGGACTAAAATGGCTGGCCTTAATGGCGCAGGGCAGACTTTTGAAATGCCCAATAGTAAAATAAGATTCACTTTCCCGGTAGAGCGGCTATATCATATTACTGGATTGCCAAGGGAAAATTTTTTGCCGTCAATGTTAATTGACTTGCTTAAAGAAAACAATAAAGCTGTTGATAATATATTTATTGACAAAGCCTTTCAATATTTAAACAGCAACAGCAGAAAATAAATCGGGAAGTAAGTTGACCAAAACTACTGTCAACATGAAAAAAGTTTAAAAATAAAATATGACCATCTCAAAAACAGACAGGCCGGCTTTGATTTTAATTGACATTCAAAAAGGTTTTGATGATATTACGTATTGGGGCGGGCAAAGAAACAATCCAAATGCAGAAGAAAATGCAGGTGAGCTTTTGAGGCTTTGGAGAGAAAAAAACCTTCCCATTTTTCATATTCAACATTGCTCATCCAATCCGGCATCTTTGCTACATGAAACAAATGAAGGCAATGAATTCAAGGACATTGTTAAGCCAATTGGCAGCGAACCTGTTATTAAAAAAAATGTAAATAGTGCTTTTATCGGTACAGACTTGAAAGAGCAACTTGACAACTCAAAAATTACAAAATTGGTTATAGTCGGTTTGACAACCGATCATTGCGTATCTACTACTACAAGAATGGCAGGGAATTTCGGGTTTGATACTTTTATTGTTTCAGACGCCACAGCAACTTTCAACAAAAAAGGTTTGGAAAGACAAAATTATTCTGCGGAACTTATTCATGAAACTGCGCTGGCAAGTTTGAATGATGAATTTGCAAAAGTTGTTACGACTGACTTTTTAAAACAAAGCATAAAATAGAAAGCGTTGGAGGAAAGCTACAAGAGATTTATGCCGGGAAGCACCATGAATGAACAGCATACTTCGCCACTGCATAATGTAGCCATTTTCACTAGCCGACAATCATTTTTTTAACCCTGTTGAAAATAATTAAATGATAAACCTTTATTCCGCAATAAAAGAAAGTAGTTTATTTCAAAAAATAGAAATAAACGAGCTGTTGTTTGTTGAATATACTTGTATGCAGGAAGAAACCAAATTCGGGATATGGTCAAACAATAATTACTTTGCATTTATATCTTCCGGTAAAAAACTGTGGAAGTCAATTTACCATTCGTATGAAGTTGATGAAGGAGATATCATCTTTGTGAAGAAAGGAGCCAACCTCACACACCAATTTTTTGATCGTGAATTTTGTGCCATCTTCATCTTCATTCCAGACGATTTCATTAAGGCATTTCTAAAAAGGAATACTGCTTTACTTAATTCTTCCCAAAAAGATCTTTCCAGTCAGGATGCAGTCTTACGTGTACAACAGGATGAATTGTTAGAAAGCTATTATCACTCTATTCAGTCCTATTTATCATTGTCCCAAAAACCACATGAACAGCTTTTGATACTTAAATTCGAAGAATTACTTTTAAGCCTGTTCTCAAATAAAAAACACCAGGACTTAACAGATTATTTTATTTCCCTATGCCAAAACCAGGAATATCATATGAGCAGGGTTATGGAAGAAAACTTCGCCTATAACCTTAAGCTTGAGAATTATGCCCAGTTATGTCATATGAGTTTGTCTGCTTTTAAAAATTCCTTTAAACAATATTACAATTCCACTCCTGGGTCCTGGCTTAGAGGCAGGAAACTAACTCTTGCCCTGCATAAGCTCCTCACTACTGATTTAAGCATAAGCCAAATTTCATTTGAATGCGGATTTGAAGATACTTCACATTTTATAAGGGTATTTAAACAAAAACATCTGCTAACCCCATTTCAACTCCGGAAAATAAATTTGAAAAAACTTATCTGCAATGCTTAAACCAAATAGTCCATTTTTTTGACCTTTTAGCCTATACTCTGGCCCTTTACTTTATCGACATTTGCTGCATATTCATTCACTATAAAAATAAATAAAAATGAAAAATGCAGAAGCTGTATTATCCGTAAAATTCAATTCAAAACTTAATGCTGAAGAATTGATTAATGTTTGTACGGAAGACCTGAAAGTTTTCAGGAATGTACCAGGTCTTACCCAGAAATATTATATCACAGAAGGGCTTACAGGGGCCATCAGCGGGATTTATATTTTTGAAAACAAAAGTGCCAGAGAGTCTTTTTGGTCTTCAGAACTCGCAAAGAATATACCAGCAAGGTATGGTGTGATCCCAGAATCGCTTCGTGTAGAACAATACGATATGGCTATCGTTTTAAATGTCGTTTTAGTAGCTTGAGCAAAGAATTTATTATGGCCAATGGGGGCTGCCCCGGCCATAATAATAAATCAATATTTATCGTAAACAATCAAAAATGCTGTTATGAAAAATATACAAAATAAGTTAATGTTAAATACAGATGAAATTATAGAAACTACCCTGAGTAAAACTACCCGGAATGTTTTAATGAATCATTTAAGCTCCTTTCAGAACAATGACCTTGACGCTGTGATGTCGGATTACACGAGCGAATCTGTTCTAATAACACAAGCTGCAACTTATACAGGTACGGAAGAAATAAAGATTTTTTTTGCTGACCTGGTTATTCATTTTCCAAAACAAAAGTCAAATTTCGAATTAGACATCATAGAAGTCAAAGATGAATTAGCGCTAATTGTCTGGCATGCAAAAACTCCAAGCCTTGAAGTTTCCCTTGGTACAGATACTTTTATTTTAAAAGATGGTAAAATCTACCAGCAAACTTTTGTCGGTCAATTAATTTGGAACCAGGTATAGTGATTACGGAAGAAGACAGGAATATTGATTCTACATCCTTTGCAGCAATGGAGTATTTTATAAATGATAAAAACTAAAAATCACATTGAGTAGGAATTGGAGCTCACCTTAACTTCCGGCGAAAGGAGTTCCGAAAATGCCAACCGCAAGTTCTATCCAAATGAGCAGGAATATTACCAGGATAGTTGCACAGATTGCAATGCGCTGTCCTGTTTTTTTAAATTTCCTCAATACAAGTTCACACATGAAACCTGTGCCGAGGAGTAGGATAGCCATAACAATAAAATCAGCCGGTGACCAGCTTACTTCATTTGTAAATTGCATAGCTATAAATGGAATAAGTAATAAAAGGGCTACACTGAGCACAATGACGGTAAATCTTTTGTTCATCGTTATAATTTATTTGTTTGATTAGCTGGAAGATACCTTCCGGCTAATGGAATTTAAAAGCACTTTGCAATTCAAAGTTAATTGAAATGCCTGGTATTTCAAAGTCTATAAATAAAATAATTTTAAAAGACTGGCTTGGGTAATTATCTGCAGATTTCTAAACCTCATAGGTTTTCTCCTCATACCTTAACTTTGCGTCCCAAAATCCGGGGCAGATAAAGCGGAATAGTATTCCCACTGTATAAGAGTGCGACGCCTTTGAAGTTGATATAAGAACCGGTGTCGGCTACCAAATAATAAAAATGAAATATATAAACGAAATAAATAAGCGGAAAACATTTGCCATCATCTCTCACCCGGATGCAGGAAAGACAACGCTTACGGAAAAATTCCTGCTTTTTGGTGGTGCCATACAAACTGCAGGTGCGGTAAAGAGCAATAAGATAAAAAAACATGCTACCAGTGATTTTATGGAGATTGAGCGGCAGCGTGGCATCAGCGTAGCCACCAGTGTGATGACCTTTGAATACGATGGTCACCTGGTGAACCTCCTGGATACGCCGGGCCATAAAGACTTTGCGGAAGATACTTTTCGCACACTGACGGCCGTGGATAGTGTGATATTAGTAATTGACAGTGTGAATGGTGTGGAGCCTCAGACCCGCCGATTGATGGAAGTGATCAGCATGCGTAAAACGCCTGTGATCGTTTTTATTAACAAGATGGACAGGGATGGTAAGAACCGCTTTGACCTGCTGGAAGAAATTGAAAATGAGCTGAAGATAAACCTGCACCCAATGACCTGGCCCATAAACAGCGGCAAGGAATTTAAAGGTGTTTACGACCTGCACGAAAAAAGCTTGCTGCTATTTGCAAGCGGCACCAAGGCGAACGATGAAAATGTTTTGAAATTTGAAAACCTTGCCGATGTAACACTGGATGCAAAAATAGGGGAGAAGGATGCAAATACATTGCGGGAAGACGTGGAATTAATTGACGGAGTGTATGGCGAATTGGATGTGCCGGATTACCTGAGCGGAGAGACGGCTCCGGTATTTTTTGGGAGTGCGGTAAATAATTTTGGGGTAAAGGAAATGCTGGATAGTTTTATACGCATAGCGCCAACGCCACGTCCACGCCACACCACTACTCGGGATGTGCTGCCGGAAGAAGATAAATTCAGTGGGTTTATTTTTAAAATACACGCCAACCTTGATCCTAAACACAGGGATAGAATTGCCTTTTTAAGAGTATGCAGTGGCCGGTTTGCCCGCAATACATATTACCATCATGTGCGACAGGATAAGGATGTGCGTTTCAGTAATCCATATAGTTTTTTGGCCAGGCAAAAAGATGTGATAGAAGAAGCTTTCCCCGGCGATGTGGTGGGTTTGTTTGATACCGGTAATTTTAAAATAGGCGATACTTTATCAGAGGGTGAAGATTTTTATTTCACCGGCATTCCTAGTTTCAGCCCGGAGATTTTTAAAGAGGTGCTGAACAAAGACCCAATGAAAACAAAGCAACTTGAAAAAGGTTTATTGCAACTAACAGATGAGGGTGTGGCGCAACTCTTCACTCAACATGGTGGTAATAAAAAAATAATCGGCTGCGTAGGTGAGCTGCAGTTTGAAGTGATACAATACAGGCTGCTGCAAGAATATGGCGCATCTGTTCAGATGAATGCCCTACCATTTTATAAGGCATGCTGGATAACCAGTAATGATCCTAAAAAACTGGAAGACTTTATAAAATACAAACAGGCTAATATCGGCGAAGACAAAGACGGTAACCTGGTGTACCTGGCCCAGAGTGAATGGTTCTTAAACACCGAGCGGCAGAACAACCCTGATATTGAATTTCATTTTACGAGTGAGATACATAAGAATTAGTTGAAACTTGAAAGTTTAAAGTTCAGGGCTCCCGAATGGGAAAAGGGCACAGGGACTACAAATATTAAACGAGCTCCTCTGTGTAGTCTGTGAAATTCGTACAGTTCCCGGTTGTGGTAAAAATTAAAGAAATGAATCCTTGCAATGTCCCACTGAAAAAAAATCTTTTATCATATTTTTTTCCTGCTTTCAATGCCGTGCCGGCAAATTCTTATATCTTTACATGACCTTCAGGATTTAAAGAACCAATTCCCACGGTCATATTTTATAAATTAATAATTTTTTGTTCAGGCTCGTTCCAATGCACAAGAGTGCGACGCCAATGCTGTCCAGATATGCATTGCAGCTTAATACAAAGAAATTATAACCTTTAAAGAAATACCATGTCCAAATTCATTTTTGTAACAGGGGGCGTTACGTCATCGCTGGGTAAAGGAATTATTGCGGCTTCCCTTGCAAAGCTTTTGCAGAGCCGGGGGCTGAAAGTCACCATCCAGAAATTTGATCCTTATATTAATGTTGACCCCGGAACCCTGAATCCCTACGAGCATGGCGAATGTTATGTTACAGATGATGGCGCTGAAACGGATCTTGACCTTGGGCACTACGAAAGGTTCTTAAATATTCCTACTTCACAGGCTAATAATGTTACTACTGGTCGCATTTATCAAACCGTTATCAACAGGGAAAGGGAAGGTGAATACCTGGGCAAAACGGTGCAGGTGATCCCTCATATTACAGATGAAATAAAACGTCGTATGCTATTGCTTGGCGAGGAAGGATTTGATATTGTGATCACTGAACTTGGCGGTACGGTTGGTGATATTGAAAGTCTTCCCTTTGTAGAAGCAGTACGCCAGTTACAATGGGAAATGCCCGAAGAAGATTGCATGGTGGTACACCTTACACTGATACCATACCTGAGGGCAGCTAAAGAACTCAAAACAAAACCTACACAACATAGTGTGCGTCTGCTTAGCCAGGAAGGCGTGCATCCCAATGTGATCGTTTGCCGTACAGAACATCCGCTGAATGATGAACTGAAAAGAAAGATCGCCCTTTTCTGTAATGTAAAACCCAATGCAGTTATTGAGGCATTGGATGCTTCCACCATTTATGAAGTTCCGCTGAAGATGCTGCAGGAAGGATTAGATGTGATTGTATTGAAGAAGTTGCAGATCAATGGCTATGCTGCTCCTGAACTAACCAAATGGAGAGCGTTCCTGGATAAATTGAATTACCCTAAAAGCAAAGTCACCATCGGGCTGATAGGAAAATATATTGAACTACAGGATGCATATAAATCCATACTGGAAGCTTTCATTCATGCAGGTGCTATGAACCAATGCAAGGTGCAGGTAGTAAATGTGCACAGCGAATTTATTACAGACGAAAATGTTTCCGAAAAACTAAAGGACCTGGATGGATTGCTGGTTGCACCGGGTTTTGGATCAAGAGGAGTTGAAGGAAAGATAGTTGCAGTAAAATATGCTAGGGAAAAACACCTGCCATTCTTTGGTATATGCCTCGGTATGCAGATGGCGGTAATTGAGTACAGTCGTAATGTGATGGGATGGACAGAAGCGCATTCAACTGAAGTGAATCCCAATACTCAACAGCCTGTAATAGCGCTTATGGAAGAACAAAAAAAGATCAAGAAGAAAGGCGGCACCATGCGGCTTGGATCATATCCATGTAGCATTATGGAAGGAAGCCTTGCACATAGAATTTATGGTACAACGAATATAAACGAACGGCATAGGCACCGCTGGGAATTCAATAATAATTATATTAGTGATTTTGAAAAAGCCGGTTTGATACCAAGTGGTAAAAATCCAGGCACGGGTCTGGTGGAAATTGTAGAACTGCCCAACCATCCTTTTTTCATAGGTGTGCAATATCATCCAGAACTGAAAAGTACCGTAGAAAACCCCCATCCATTGTTTGTGCACTTTGTAAAAGCTGCAAGACAATATGCTGAACATAAATTAGAATATGCTGCTGCTATGGTCGCAAATGAAACGGCATAAGCAGCTATGGAAAAATTAAGCATGGAGGCACTGGGCCGCAAGACTGTTGCGGAATTCAAAGAAGCCGATAAGTTTCCAATTATTGCTGTACTGGAAAATGTTCGTAGCGCTTACAATGTTGGTAGCGTGTTTCGGACAGCAGATGCGTTCCTGCTGGAAGCCGTTTATATAACCGGTTATACCTCACATCCACCTCATAAAGAAATAAAAAAAACGGCACTGGGTGCAGAGGATTCTGTAACCTGGAAATATTACAAAACTACTGCAGAAGCTATTGAAGATTTAAAAATACTTGGATATAAAGTGTATGCAGTGGAGCAGGTTGTGAGCAGTATTCAATTGTATAATTTTTCAATTGATAAAGAAGAAAAACTTGCGTTGATCTTTGGCAACGAGGTGACGGGTGTGGATGATGCTACCCTGTTATTATGTGATGGCTGTATTGAGATACCACAATTTGGTATGAAGCATTCTTTGAATATCGCAACAGCTGCTGGTGTAGTTTTGTGGGAGATAGTGAGGGGAAGGAGGGGTAATGGATAATTGATAAATTAATAATGGATAATTAATAAATGATAATTAATAAATTAGAAATAATAATTTATTATAATAGAGCTTTAGTCATAATTCATAACTCAAAATTCCAGCGTTGATGAAAATTTACATTGTCCTTTTTTTATCCTTTGTTATTTTTTCTGCACAGGGACAGGATCTTAGTTATTACCTGCCTGCAAATATTAATTACAGCGCCTCCGTTCCAAAACCAAAAGATATCATCTACCACGAAGTAGGTGAATGGCATGTAACCCATGATCGTCTGGTAAATTACATGCAGGCAATCGCTAACGCTGCACCTGGAAGAGTGAAGATGGAAATGATGGGACTTACCTATGAGAATCGTCCACAAGTATTGCTTGTTATTACCTCAGCCAAAAACCAAAAACGTTTGGAAGAGATACGACAGCAGCATCTGCTGCTTTCAGATCCTTCAAAATCTGGTACTGTGAATATTGAAAATATGCCAATCGTAGTTTGGATCGGGCATTCCATACATGGCAATGAACCCAGTGGCGCAAATGCGTCTATGCTTACAGCCTATTACCTGGCTGCTGCGCAAGGAAAGGAAATTGAGGACTTGTTAGATAATGTTGTGATATTATTAGACCCATCTTTTAACCCGGATGGACTGCAACGTTTTTCTACCTGGGCCAACCAGCATAAAAGTAAAAACCTGGTTACAGATCCCAACAGCAGGGAGTTTAATGAAGTGTGG
>JBDSEE010000093.1:0-4757 GCA_039920245.1 Ferruginibacter sp. | reverse complement strand
TGCGTCGTATTTTTGAGCACCTTGGCTATGATGTAAAAGGATTGGATAGGGTTATGTATGCTGGCCTCACAAAAAAAAATGTAGAGAGAAGCAAATGGCGCTACCTGAGTGAAAAAGAGATCCGGGTATTGAAATATATGAACGAATCTAAAAAAAGGCCTGGTAAAATAACTGCAATAATTCCTACTTCTGAAGAAAAGAAAATTTTAAAACCTTTGCCTGAAAAGAAATTAACCTCACGAGAGATTTCCGAAGCTATTGGAGAAGTTGTGCCACCAGTTAAAAAAGTAGTTAGAGAAAAGGAAATTAAAATTCCAAAGCCACGAAAATTCAAAACCCATAGCGAGAAAAAACAATTCAATAAAAATATTTCAACAAAGAAATAAACTGCATTTTCTTGAACACAGATCCAGTACAACATATTTCAAAAACAGGATTAAAAAAACTGGAGAACATTATTGTTTTTGAAGATGACATTTTTGTGGCGCTAAATAAACCTACTGGGATGCTTTCCATTCCTGACCGTGCACAATCGGAAAAATCGCTGAAAGAAATGCTCATAGAAAAATATGGTAACATTTATACAGTGCACCGATTGGACAAAGAAACCAGTGGACTGATCCTTTTTGCAAAGACAGAAGAAGCTCATAAATATTTTTCCCTATTATTCGAGGAAAGGCTTGTTCAAAAATTTTACGCAGGAATTGTACTTGGAGTTCCTGAAAAAATGAGTGATACAATAGATGCACCTATCAGTGAGCATCCTTTACAGAAAGGTTTAATGGTTGTGCATAAAAAGGGCAAGGCTTCATCTACAAGCTACGAAGTGTTAGAGGCTCATAAACAATTTTCCCTCGTCAAATTTCAGTTGCATACAGGTCGGACACACCAGATAAGAGTGCATTGTAAGAATATGGGTCACCCGCTTGCCTGCGATGCACTTTATGGCGACGGCAAACCGGTGAAGCTTTCTACATTCAAAAAGAAATATAAGCTTAGTAAACATGAAGATGAAGAAAGGCCCATCATAAACAGGCTGGCACTTCATGCTTATCAATTAAGTTTTAAAACCCAGGATGGAAAAGAAATGACTCTAACGGCTGACATGCCGAAAGAATTCCGGGCGCTTATGCAGCAACTCGGGAAACTCTGAAAAAGAAAAAATCTTTGAGACAAGTATTAACCTGTTCCAAAGCTTTTTAAAAATTTTAAATGTCGGGCTGTGCTGTATAACGCAAATAAGGTTTTACAATATTCAGGCCTTTTGGAAATTTCTTTTCTGCATCAGCAGTACTCACAGCCGGCACTACAATAACATCCTCACCATGTTGCCAGTTTGCCGGAGTAGCTACACTATATTTTGCAGTTAACTGCAGAGAATCTATCACACGCAACACTTCATTAAAATTACGACCGGTGCTCGCAGGATACGTCAGTGATAACTTTAATTTTTTATCAGGACCAATGATAAAAAGGGAGCGAACCGTAAATGTTTCGGACGCATTCGGATGAATCATATCATATAGGTTAGATACTTTGCGGTCTTCGTCAGCAATGATAGGAAAATCAACGGTACAGTTTTGTGTTTCGTTAATGTCATTTCTCCATCCCATGTGCTTGTCAATGGGATCAACACTTACTGCCAAGACCTTAACATTTCGCTTTTCAAATTCATGTTTTAATAAAGCAGTCTTGCCAAGTTCCGTTGTACACACTGGTGTATAATCTGCAGGATGAGAAAATAAAATACCCCAGCCATCACCCAGGTATCCATAAAGATTTATTTCACCCTCTGTGGTTGTTGCTGTAAAATCGGGAACCACATCCCCTAAACGCAGGCTCATAATGTAGATTTTTAAGATTGAAAAAAAAGTACGTAAATATAATTTATCCTGATGATGCCCGTTTCACAAATTTTTTCCCAAACCGGTTTTTTACTTCATCGATCGCTTTGTAGAGGTCATTTTTTTTCTCAGTATTTGTAAAGAGATTGGTTTGTACAGCTTCATTGGTAAGCTCACTTAATCTTACTCCAAGCAGCCTTACAGGCATTCCTTTTTTATACAGTTTTTTAAACAATGATTTTACAACCGGAATTATTTCATCATCAGAGCAAGTGTAAGGAATAGTTGTCTGCCGGGAATGCGTGGTAAAATCTGGATATCTTATTTTCACTGCTATGCAACCAGCTACTTTGCCATCATCTCTTAGTTCGAAGCATATTTTTTCAGTAAGCCTTATTAACTCTGAATTTAAAAAATCCAGGTCAGTTTTATTTTCATTAAAAGTATTTTCGGACGACACAGACTTTGCCTCGTGATATGTGTTCACTTCCCCATGATGTATTCCCTGGCTTTTATGCCATAGTTCATGTCCCCATTTACCCATTCGCTCCTCAAGGATCTCCACACCTGCATTGAAAATATCGGCGATGGTATTTATTTCCATTGATTTTAAAATGAGCTGTGTTTGCTCTCCTACTCCGGGAATTTCTGACACATTCAGCGGCGACAGGAATTCCTTTTCCTTCCCAATTGGCACCTGGAGAAAGCCATTGGGTTTGGCCTGGTTTGTAGCAATTTTTGCCATCATCTTATTACTTGCCAAGCCGAATGAAATGGGTAATCCAGTTTCATCTATGATCTGTTTCCTCAAATCAATTGTCCATTGAAGTGGGTTGAAAAATTTTTCCATACCACTTAGATCCAGGTAAAATTCATCAATGGAAGCCTTTTCAAAAAGTGGTGCTTTGGATGCAATGATCTTGGTAACCCAGCGGGAATATTTGCTGTAGTCACTTCTATGGCCGTTCACAAAAATAGCCTGGGGGCAAAGTTGTTTTGCTTTTGACGATGGCATGGCAGAATGGATTCCGAATTTCCTGGCTTCGTAACTGCATGCTGCAACAACACCTCTATCCTTGCCACCTACAATTACAGGTTTTCCCTTTAGTGAGGGGTCATTCAAGATTTCAACTGAAACAAAAAATGAATCCAGGTCAAAATGTGCTATGATGCGTTGCTGCTCCATAGAATTATGAATATATTTCTAATAGGCCGTCAGGCAACTCCAGGTAAAGGATCTTATTTTTATTATCAATTTTAATCAATGTTTCTGCATGCACAGGAACATAGGCTTCTTTTCCCCTGTACATAATGCTGCACAACACCTGGTGAGGCTGCTCAATAACTTCTATCACTTCACCAATATTTTCTTTGTCATTCATAACAGTATACCCAAGCAGGGCAATAGGTGCAGCCTTGGCTGCAAACTTTTTAAAATCTGCATCAGCCAGCCAAACTTCTTTTGGAGTTAATTTCCTGGCAGTTTCTTTCGTCTCTATACCTTCCAACTTTACATAAAGCTGCTCGTTGTTTTTTATACTGGTAGATTGAATAAAATAGGGAAGGAAATTATCTTTTACTGTTTCGATAAAAATTGTTTGCAATCCTTTAAGTGACGTTTTTTTGCCGAGGCTATGCTGCAGTACCAGTGTACCATCCAGGCCATGACTGGCAGCAAGTTTTCCTATTTTAAAATATTCATTCATATGCTACACAAAGGTATGCCGTACAGGTGAGTCCCGATTATGCGGGATTAAAATATCACCCGTCCGAACGGAAGAATAAATTAATCTTTGGTCATCAATGTTCATCCGGGCGGGCAACTATGCTGATTGGATTACAAATGATGGCTAAATAAAAAAAGTCCTACAATAATGCAGGACTTCAGTTTCTTTTCTACAGAGGTTTTATTCTTCTGTGCCAGCTTCGGTAGCAGTTTCTGCCTCTGGGGCATTTTCTGTTTCGGTAGCTACAGGGGAACTTTCTGTTTTTTCAGCAACTTTTTTTACAACAGGAACATTGCGTTTTTCCATACGTGCTTTTTTATGTGCACCATGGCGCTTTGCTATGTTTGCATCATGCTCAGTACTCCACGCAGTAAATTTCTCCATTGCAGTAGCCTCGTCAAATAAGCCAAGGCTTACTCCACGGAGTAAATGCTTAAGGTACAATACTCCTTTGAAAGAAAGGATACGACGTACAGTATCGGTGGGTTGAGCACCTTTTTGTAGCCAATCCAATGCCTTCTGACGGTCTACCTGGATAGTTGCAGGAACTGTAAGGGGATTGTAAGAACCTAATTTTTGAATAAACTTACCATCACGTGGGCTACGGCCATCCGCAATAACGATGAAGTAAAATGGTCTCTTTTTAGAACCATGACGTTGCAATCTCATTTTAACAGCCATAAAAAATAGAAATTTTCTTGGTTGTGAACAATAGGGTTTCATTCCTTAAAAAAGGAGAACGAAGATAGGAGTATTATTCTAATAGTAAAAGAAAAATATAATCCATTAATCTCAATCCTTGAAAAAGTTTTACGAAAAAAAACCTTTCAGTATTGCTGCTGAAAGGTTGAATTTTTTTATAACGAAAGTATTAATAATCCCTGTTATAACCACCGCCGCCACCGCTGCTACGACCACTGCCGCCGCCGCTGCTACGACCACCGCCGCCGCCGTATCCACCACCACTGCTACGACCACCGCCGCCGCCGTATCCGCCACCACTGCTACGACCACCGCCGCCGCCATAACCGCCGCCGCCACTTGGACGTTTCTTGTAGCCACCTTCGCCTTCCTGGCGAGGTTGTGATTCGTTTACGATTAATTTACGACCCTGTACTTCTGTTTCGTTAAGATTAGAAATAGCAGTTCTTGCTGCTTCATCATCTTCCATTTCTACGAAACCAAA
>JBDSEE010000092.1:0-17522 GCA_039920245.1 Ferruginibacter sp. | reverse complement strand
ATAAAAGAGAAACGGTGAAATAAGTTGATATCGCAAATACATCCCAAAGCAAGGGTGAACTAAAATTTACCCATAACGGGCCCCGTGTATTTGGATAAGGTAATACGAAAAATGCCATCCAAACCCTGCCCATATGCCATATTGGAAACTGGCCGGCACACATTACCGCAAATATGGTCATTGCTTCAGCAGCACGGTTCACACCTGTTCTCCAGCCCTGGCGGAAAAGCAAAAGTATCGCAGAGATTAATGTTCCTGCGTGACCAATTCCTACCCACCACACAAAATTGGTTATATCCCATCCCCAGCCAATCGTTTTATTCAGATTCCACTGACCAATACCATATGTCACCTCCCGATAAACACTATAAGCACCAAACAACAATAAGGCTACACTGATATAAAAGCCGATATACCAAAGCCTGCTCGGCTTCATTTCTATCGGGCCTATAATATCTTCCGTCACCTGGTGGTAATCCTTATTACCATCAATCAGCGGTTCCCTTTGTTGCGATTCGTATTTAAGTAATGACATATTGTATAATGTGATAATTTGCTAATCAGCTACTTTGCTAATTATATAAATTCATTTATTAAACCTTTTTCCTGATTAACCCTGGTTCCCTTCTTTGTGCAATTCTCCCAAATGCTCTTCTTCCTGAATCCCAATCTGCCTGTCTGTATTTCTCACTTTTGCCAGGTAGCTCACATTGGGTAGAGTATGCAATTGTTCTATAACATAAAAATTGCGATTCACCTGCTCTACATTCCTGATCTTGGATACTTCACTGTCTTTGTCGTTTACATTACCAAACATAATGGCATTGGTAGGACAAGCCTGCGAACATGCAGTTTTCAGGTTTCTTACAACAGATGCATCCTGGCTTTTCTTTGCTTCCAGTTTTCCATCTTGTAAACGTTGTACACAGAAAGAACATTTCTCCATCACACCTCTTGAACGAACTGTTACATCCGGGTTCAATACCATCCGGGTAAGGTCATCGTTCATTTGGTTAGTAACCTCGTTCAGGTATTTTCCAATCATCGGCTGTTGATTATCCGGGAAGCTATCTGCACCGTTATAATCAAGCCAGTTAAATCTTCTTACTTTATATGGACAGTTATTAGCACAATATCTTGTACCGATACACCTGTTATAAGCCATTTGATTCAGCCCTTCGGTACTGTGATTAGTTGCTGATACCGGGCACACATTCTCGCAGGGAGCATTATCACAATGCTGGCATAACATAGGCTGGAATACCACATCAGGATTATTTACATCACCAGTGAAATAACGATCAATTCGCAGCCAATGCATATCATGATACTTGGCTACCTGTGTTTTACCAACAACACTAATATTATTTTCAGCAATACAAGCCACCACACATGCACTACAACCAGTACAGGTATTCAGGTCTATGCTCATACCCCATTTAATTCCAGGCTTAGCATAGTCAGGATACATGGTTGCATCCCTTCGGAAATCTGTTTTTCCTTCAGGAGTTATAGCTGTTCTTTCTTTATTAGGTTCTTCCAGTAAAGCTTCAGGATTTGCAGTAAAACTGGTCAGGTTTGTTTCATACAAAACGGGTCTGCCTTCAGTAAATCCATGCACCTGGGTTTGAGCCAAAACATAAGTTGCACCCGTTTTTTCTGCGGTTGCAGCTGCATTATATAAAAGTGAAACACCATCAAAACCAACCAATGGATAAGCATTCTTACCTGAGTTAGTAGCTGCACGACCAATGCGATCATAATTCAGATCTGCATTTGCACCGCCTCGTCCATAACCTAAAGCAATTGCAATGGTGCCCGGGTGAACGCCAGGAATGATAAGGCAGGGAAGTTCTAACGACCGGCCATTAACAGTAACTTTTATTACCGGTTTTTCCGGGTGCACTTCGTAATCATCAGCCTGCTTTTTATTATTTACATTCAATATATCAAGACCTACCAATGACTTAGCCATTGCCGGACTGATCATTGCATAATTATCCCATGTAACTTTTGTAATCGGATCAGGAAGTTCCTGCAACCATGGGTTGTTGGCTTTGCTTCCGTTACCCACAGAAACCTTTTGATATAAAACTACTTCTGTAGGTGATGATTTGTAAGATGCAATTTTTGCAGAAGCAGTAGCAATGCTACCGGCATTAAAAGAAGCTCCTGAACTTGTAACTACTGCAAAGGTTCCCACATTTTCTATAACACCATCCTGCAAAGCCTTATCCCAGTTATCAGGAGAACCTAGTTTGCCTAACCAATATTTTTTATAATAATTTTCATATTCATCTGTAGATAAGCTTCCTTCAGAAGGCACAATAGTTACGGCCGCAGACGGGGCATTGCTGTTATCAGCTGTTATGGGTTTTGCAACAGGTGACGCCACAAGGGTATTTGAATTCCCGCTATTTCCAGTCCATTTAATTAAGGAAGTTTGAAAAGGCCTTGTTTTAAATAAAGGATTAATGAGTGGCTGCATTAAACTTATGTAACCTGATTTAGGTTCTGCATCACCCCAGCTTTCCAGCCAATGATGCGAAGGCAAAATATATTTACACAGCTCAGTAGTTTCATCCATGCTGCTGTTGAAAGACACGCTTAAGGGAAGTTTCATTAAAGCCTCCGCAAACTTTTTGCTATCAGCATAACTGTAAACAGGATTGCAATCATAGATCAGTAAACCTCCAACAGCGCCTGACGCCATTTCATTTGTAAGATTTACAATATCAGCATCTATTCCTTTTCTTGTATTTATAGTATTGCTCCAGTTGATGGTTGTACCATTTGCGCCGATGGCATCATTGATGGCATTTATTACCATCTGAACATTTGCATCATTGCTTCCACAAACCACTACAGCAGCACCTTTATTAGCGCTTAGCAAAGCAGCAGTTTTTTCAATGCCTTTTGCAAGGGCTGCATCAGTAATGACAGGAGCAGAAGCTGAGCCTCCTAATTTTGAAAGCAATGCTAAAGCAATAGCGCCTGTCTGTGAGGGTGCATGCACAAACCTATCATCTGCGTTACTACCGGTCAGGCTCATCATACTTTCAAACTGTATATGACGGCTTAATTCAGGTTTATCACTTTTTACTCTTCTTTGAGATGCGTACTGCCTGTTGAATTCAACCGGGCTTAACCAGGTGCCGAGGAAATCTGCAGCAAGGCTAACAATAACTTTTGCTTTATCTAATTGGTAAGAAGGGATAGCCCTTTTACCGTATGAGGCTTCATTTGCAAGCAACATTCCGCTATGGCTCACCGCATCATATTGTACATGACGGCTTCCAGGGTATTTTGCTAAAAATTCAGTAATGATTTGTAAGGTGGACGGAGAATTAATGGTAGATGTAAGCAAGACAAGAGGTTTTCCTCCAAGGCCAGCCATTGAATCTGATATCATTTTGTCAAACGCCTCAAAACTGGTGACTTCTTTAAATTCAGTTCCTACTTTTTGCAGTGGATGGCGAAGTCTTGTGGTATCATAAAGATCAAGTACAGAAGCCTGTGCCTGCGCACTTGTTCCGCCTTTGGTAATGCTGCTTAGTTCATTGCCTTCGATCTTAATTGGTCTTCCATCTCTTTGTTTAACTACAACACTTATTGCATCTCCACCATTTACAAAGGTCGAAGCATAAAAGTTTGGAACTCCCGGGATAACATTATCAGGACGGTTTAAATATGGAACCGCTTTACGAACAGGCATTTCGCAACTTGCCGCCAGCGCTGCAGCAGCAGTACTGAAGCCCAGGTATTTTAAAAAATCTCTGCGGGGTGTTTTGCCTCCTAATAATCCATCATTCAAATCTTCTAATGGCAGTAAATCTTCCTGGAACTCATTTTGAGAAATTTGTTTATAAGCATCACTCTCCGTAAGCTGTCCGAAATTTTGCCAGTACTTTTTTTCCATAATGCGATAATGTGCTAGATGCTAATTTGATAATGTCCGCCCGGCTGATCACCATTCGGACGGGTGTTAATTCAATCAATTCGATCTTCTTTTTTCACATCGAACTTTGGCTGATTGAATTATTTAATTCATGCGATGTTTTTCATTAGCAGATTAGCAATTGGCTAATTAGCTAATTGATTAATAGTGACATTTCTGGCACTCAGTTCCACCAATATTTTCCACAGTTACACTATCCATTTTATGATCTTTCATGTCACGGTGAAATTTTTCGTAAATACTGTAAAACTTATTCCCTTCACCTGTCTCCTTATTATAAAAATCTACTTTGGTTTCCCTATGGCAATTGATACACCATCCCATGCTTAATTCTGCAAATTGATATACTTCAGGCATTTCCTGGATATTACCATGGCAGGTCTGGCATTGTTGTTTGCCTACCTTTATGTGCTGGCTATGGTTAAAATAAACATGATCAGGAAGATTGTGGATCTTCACCCACTCTATCGGGCGACTGCCATCTGGCATTCCATCCTTATTATTATCGGCATTATATTGTTTGGTATCAGGGTTCCAGCCTGCATATGAATATAGCTTTTGTATTTCTGCAGTGCCATTCACAGAATTGCCGTCTTCTCTTGTTATAGCATCACCTTTATATTCTTTAATAGCCATATGACAATTCATACAAACATTTACGGAAGGTATTCCTGCATGCTTGCTATCCTGCGCACTTCCATGGCAATAAAGACAACTGATCTGGTTTGTACCAGCATGTACTTTATGTGAATAATATATTGGTTGAGTAGGCTGGTAATTTTTCATGCGGCCAAGTCCTATGGCGGCATTGATAGTTACGTACCCGCCCAATGCAAACAAGAGCAGGATACCTGTCATCAGGTATGTTTTGTTGCGGTAGAAAGGGACGGGTTCTCCACGAAGCACACCTTCTTTTTCATCAGTAAGTTTGCGGAGGTTGCTATTAACCTGTAATAAAATAAATGCAACGACAGCAAGTACCAGGGTCAGTATTCCAAATAATAAGGAATTGTCAGAGGCAGGCTCGCCCACCGGGGCACCAGTTGTAACAGCGGGTCCCGCTGGCTTGTACTCATCCACATATTTCAAGATAGCATCAATCTCTTCGTTTTTTAGTTGTGGAAACGGGGTCATCATCCCACTCGACTTCCATTTTTCAAAAAGGGCTTTTGCATAATTATCCGTTGCAATCATTGCTGGTGGATTATGCACCCATTTGTATACGAATCCTTCAGGCTGACGCTCTTTCCATCCTTGCAATTTTGGACCGGTATAATCTGCATCGGGCTTATGGCAATTGGCGCAATTAGCTTTAAAAAGCGCAGCACCATCTTGAGCGATTGAAAAATTAGAATGTAAAGAGAAGAAAGTAACAAAAAGACAACACTTGAAAATGTTGTTAATGATTTTTCTATAGCAACTCATACTTGTTTGGGCTAATGTGGAAAAAAATCCTAATGCGAGTGCAAAAATAAGGCACGGTACGCACAAACTATCAACATTTATTAATTTTTTTTTCCCTTGTCCAGCCTGGCTTTCAGCCTCTTCCGCAAACAGATTTGTAGTTATTGTCATGCATTTGTAAGTCA
This sequence comes from Ferruginibacter sp., assembly GCA_039920245.1. Taxonomy (GTDB): domain Bacteria; phylum Bacteroidota; class Bacteroidia; order Chitinophagales; family Chitinophagaceae; genus Ferruginibacter. The sequence continues at coordinate 11,975 of JBDSEE010000092.1, read as the reverse complement.
TATTTAAACTGGTTTCTTTCTTGTGAGCTATTTTAAAAATCTGCTTCTTTTACTGCACATTTGCATGATGTTGAAAAAGCTTCAGCGTAAATGGAATGTAAACGCACAGGATTTTCTATGGATCATGGTATGCTTTGCCGTTACCGGTTCAACAACTGCATGGGTAAGTAAAGCCATTACCGGCTGGCTTGATGTTCCAAAGTTTTCATTTACATGGTGGACACTCAAAGTGGGTGTGTTGTTTATAGGCTACCAGGTATTTCTTTTATTCTTTGGCTTTTGTTTCGGCAGGTTCTGGTTTTTCTGGAAGTATGAAAAAAAATTATTATACCGCCTTGGCCTCTTGCCTAAAGAAAAAAAAGAGACCCGCCTTGCCATTTTTGCATCCGGGGCTGGTAGCAATGCAAAAAAGATCATTGAGCATTTTCAAAATCATGCCTTAATTAAAGTATCGCTGGTAGTGTGCAATAAGCCCCAGGCTGGCGTTATAGATCTTGCCCGGCAAAGCAATGTGGAAGTATTTATGATAAAAAAGAATGATCTGTCTGATGGGACCTTATTGAATAAATTACAAAAGCATAAAATTGACTGGATCATTCTTGCAGGTTTCTTGTTAAAGATTCCTGCAGGTATCATACAGGTATATCCCAATAGGATTATCAATGTTCACCCGGCGCTATTGCCAGCATATGGCGGCGATGGTATGTATGGCAGCCGTGTGCATGAAGCGGTGATTTTGAATAAAGAAAAGCAGAGTGGCATAACCATACATTATGTAGATGAACTTTATGACCATGGGGAGATTGTTGAACAACACTATTGCCCAGTGGATGAGCAGGAAACTTCTTCATCGCTTGCAGAGAAGATACATTCCCTGGAACATAAACATTTTGCATCTGCTATTGAATCAGTTATTAAAAATGCCAAATAGTAGTTAAATCAATACTGCAATAATTTCAAACCTCTTTTCCTACTTAATATTACGTCCACAAAACGTTGATTGAAAAAAATTATACCTTTTATTATTTGCTTATGCTGTTACCAGTTGACCAATGCTCAATTGACAATTACAGGTACTGTGTATGATAAGAGTAAAATAAATTATGTTGAAAATGTAAGAGTGGTCAGCACTGCTGGCATTTTTGCTATTACTGATTCTATGGGCAGGTACAGTATCCCGGTATCCGAAAAGGATTCACTGACATTTATTTATAACAACAGGCCCACGCAGCATTTTGCTGTTAGCACAATTTCCAGTCCCTCTCAGTTTGATATTTCCCTGCACCTTGCCGTAAATGGAAAATATAGTGTGCTGAAGGAAGTGATCGTTTACAGCAAATCTTATAAACAGGATTCAATTGAAAACAGGCAGACCTATGCGGATGTTTTTGAATACAAGAAGCCAGGTCTTTCTACTTCTATAACACCCGGCGGAGGAGTGGGGGCTGATGTGAATGAACTGATCAACATATTCCGCTTCAGGAGAAATAAGAACCTAAAAGCTTTTCAGCAGCGGCTTGAGCTTCAGGAAGAAGATAAGTATGTTGATTACCGCTTCAATAAATTATATGTAAAAAGGATAACTAACCTGAACGGCCCGGCACTGGATACTTTTATGGTTTGGTACAGGCCTTCTTATTTTTTTACGAGCCAGGCAAATGAAATAACTTTCAATCAATATATTCTGAACGCATTCTACAGGTATAAAAATATTATGCCTTTAATTTTTACTGCAAAGAAAGAAGAAGAAATAAATCATTGACAAGTTAGCTTTTTTGCATTTTACAAAAAAGATGTTTAGCTTAAAGGTTCAAAACCTAACTGCTAAAAATCATGCAACAAGTAACTCCCGTAAAAAATTCGGAAAGAGAAATGCTGATGGATGTGCTTCGTGGCTTTGCCATCCTGGGTATTTTTATTGCCAACCTAAGGTTTATGTCTTTATATAATGAGGGCTCCACGGCCATAGGTTATCATTTTGCCATTGATGGTAAAATGTCTTTTTTGCACGCCATGTTTGTAGAGGGTAAATTTTATTCCATCTTCAGTTTACTGTTCGGATGGGGAATTGCAATGCAGTTTCAACGCATCAAGGATAAAGGAATTGAATCTACTACACTTGTCAAGCGACGGCTTAGAGGAATGCTCTTACTTGGCTTTATGCACCTCATCATTTTATGGACAGGTGATATCGTTGCATTTTATGCCATGCTGGGTTTCCTCTTGTTATTCTTCCGGAATATGAATGAAAGAAAGTTATTGATCTGGGGAACTATCCTTGTACTCTCTCCTATAGTTATTTACTTTTTCAAAATGAATTTCTTATGGCTGAATGCGCCTGCAGGAATTTTATTTGAGACTAACGGATGGATAGATGAACATTGGAGTCATCTGACACAGAATGGTCCCGGCGGATTTGGTCCCCAGCAAACGGCCACTTGGATAGATATATGGAAGTTGAATATAGCCGGTGTCTTCGGCCGTTATGGTTATTTATTTTTTGTTAGCCGCATTCCTAAAGTACTGGGTATGTTCCTGGTTGGTTACTGGTTGGGTAAGAACAGCAATTATAAAAAGGTATTAGCAAATAATGGCCTGCTTAAAAAAATTGCCCTTGCCGGTTTCATTATTGGCCTACCCATGAATTATATGCTTGCACAATACATGAAAAATGAAGGAGATTATTTCCAATTAAAAATGAATGGCTTTTACCAGACCGTAGTATATGCACTGGGCGTAGCGCCCCTGGCACTTGCTTATGCAGCCAGCATTGCATTGGTATATAAAGCAAAGTTGGGAAGGCAGGCGCTGCTGATATTGCAACCCGTTGGCAAAATGGCGTTCAGCAATTATATCATGCATAGCCTTATAGGCGTTCTTACTTTTTATGGTGTTGGCCTGGGGATGGGAGGTCAGTTTGGGCCCACAGCCTGGACCATTTTCGCCCTTGTGATTTTCAGTTTCCAAATTATCTTCAGCAGCATCTGGCTTTCCTATTTTAATTATGGGCCGCTGGAATGGTTCTGGCGAAGCATGACCTATAAAAAATGGCAACCGATGAGAAAGGGAAGTGAGTTGCCGGCTGAAAGTGCATTAGGTTAGACTTAAAAGTTTGAAAAAGCTTTGAAGTTTTTCAAAAGTTTATAATTTACTTTCCTTTTGTCTGGGAGTATGATCTCTAATCACTACATCAGCTTTGATTGGAACTTTTAGGCAATACCTCTATCCACTACTCATACATCTACAAATGAAATTATGATTGTCCAATTTCATTCAGCGGGTATAACTTTACGGCATTGAAATAGGATGCCTATACTTTATAGAAGAAGTAGCAGGCGCTATCATTTTATTAAATGTTATGTTATGAACTTCAGGCAGTTTGGAAATACGTCTTTAAGAGTAAGTGAAATTGGCTTTGGTGCCTGGGCCATTGGTGGTAATGCCATAGTGGGAAATACCGCTATTGGCTGGGGACCGGCTGATGATAATGAATCCTCAAAAGCTATTAAAGCATCGTTGGATGCAGGCATTAATTTCTTTGATACAGCAGATTTTTACGGACTTGGGCATTCAGAAAAAATATTGGGTAAGGAGATAGGTAAAATGCGGGACCTCATTATTGCCACAAAAGTTGGGCATAGGGCTATAAACAACAGCATTCAACTTGACTATTCAAAAGCTTATATCCTGGAAGCGTGCAATGAAAGTTTAAAAAGGCTGAAAAGGGAAACCATAGATTATTATCAATTACATTCTGCCCGGCTTACACATTTTGAAAACGAAACCTGCATAGAAGCCATGGAGCAATTAAAAAAGGAGGGCAAAATAAAGTATTGGGGATTGTCATTAAATACTTTTAAGCCAGAGCCCGAAGCTGAATATTTAATGAAGCATCAAAAAGGTAACGGTTTTCAACTTGTCTTTAATATTATAAATCAAAAAGCGCTGCCGCTTTTAAAAGATGCCGCTAAAAAAGATTTTGGCATCATTGCCCGCATGCCCTTACAATTTGGGTTGCTTACCGGCACAATGGATAATGATAAAATTTTTCCTGAAGATGACCACCGGCATTTCCGGCTTAATCGTGACATCATCACTGCGACAAATAAAATACTGAATGAAAAAGTTTGGACACTGTGCAATAAATATTCAATAAGTAAAACTTCACTGGCGCTTAGTTTTATACTTTCAGTTGATGGCGTTAGTACAGTAATTCCTGGTATACGCACAGCATATCAGGCAAAAGAAAATACAAGGGGAATTGTTCAGCTGGAAAAAGTTGATGTAGATTTTCTTTTATCGCTTTATGAATCTGATTGGAAACAAATTGTGGAGATGATGGAGATTGTCGGTTAAGGACAATAGAATTACATCTGCACAAGAGTGCGACGTCACCACAGCTCAATGGAAATTCAACTGCCGGCTACCCAAAAAAAATTACATTTGCACCCACAATTATTAATCATGAACAAAGGACCCGTATCAGAATTCATCGAACATCATTACCGGCATTTTAATGCTGCGGCATTAATGGATGCTGCCAAAGGATATGTTACTCACCTTGATGCAGGCGGAAAAATGATGATAACCCTTGCAGGTGCCATGAGCACAGCAGAACTTGGGCTAAGCCTTGCCGAAATGATACGGCAGGATAAAGTATCCATCATCAGTTGCACTGGCGCTAACCTGGAAGAAGACATCATGAATTTGGTGGCACATAGTCATTATAAACGTGTACCTAACTATCGTGACCTATCACCGCAGGAAGAATGGGACTTGTTAGAAAATCATTACAACCGTGTTACGGATACATGTATACCTGAAGAAGAAGCATTCAGAAGATTGCAACAGCATATTCATAAAATATGGAAAGATGCCGATGATAAAGGCGAAAGATTTTTTCCGCATGAATACATGTACAAAATGTTATTGAGTGGTGTGCTGGAACAATACTACGAGATAGACCCGAAGAACAGCTGGATGCTGGCTGCAGCAAAAAAGAATATTCCGATTGTGGTTCCAGGTTGGGAGGATAGTACCATGGGAAACATTTTTGCTTCTTACATCATTAAGAACGAACTAAAGGCTAGTACCATGAAATCCGGTATTGAATATATGGTGTGGCTGGCGGATTGGTATCGTAATAATTCATCAGGAAGAGGTGTAGGGTTTTTCCAGGTGGGCGGAGGTATTGCCGGCGACTTTCCCATATGTGTTGTTCCAATGATGTACCAGGACCTTGAATGGCACGATGTTCCTTTCTGGAGTTATTTCTGCCAGGTATCTGATTCTACCACATCATACGGAAGTTATAGTGGCGCTGTGCCCAATGAAAAAATTACCTGGGGCAAGCTGGATATTCATACACCAAAATTTATTGTAGAAAGCGATGCGACGATTGTAGTGCCATTGATTTTTGCGTGGGTACTAGGATGGTAAAAAGTATGTAGCAAAAAAAATCGCTGGACAAACCCCAGCGATTTTTTTATTCTAACTATATCTCTTTAATAACGATGGTGTCCGTCCACTTATCATGCCAGGGCCTGTATTCAAAAGCACTAAATGGCTCAAAAGGTACAAGGCGACTTAAAGATCTTTTAAAAGCATCACTATAAGTCAATTGGCTGCCATCCTCTCTTACAGACCTTGTTTTAGTTATAAACTTGCCAATTGTTTTTCCTTTTGTACTCCCTTCCATTAATGTATAATAGGAAAGGTACAGTGTAAAGGAAATTAAATAAGATAGTAAATTAAAGGGCCGAGTTTCAGCATTTAAAGCGTTAGGCGCAAGAAGTCCAATTATTAATCCAATTAAAATTGCTAAAAGATATAAACAATGAAATCAATAAGCCAGTTTACAAATCTTAGATTTTTACTTGCGGGTTCAGTGTTAATGTTTACATCTTCTAATAAATCTGTTTCAGTCATAAGGTTTTGGTTTGAAAGTGAATAATTAATTTTTCAAGATATTTTTTTAAAAAATATTTTCGGGAAAAAGGTTAAATTTTTTTCTCACAACTATACTATTTTAGCATATAAAATTTTGGGTATGAAAAATTGCTTAGCGGTATGTATATTTATATGTTGTGCTCAAAATGTAGAATCGCAAATTTCCCTTCCTATTTCAAAAGAAATTCAGCAAACATTTACAAAGGGTACAAGAAGTCCTGATGGTAAGCCCGGAAAAAATTACTGGCAGAACAAAGCCAGCTATACAATTGATGTAAATTTTGATCCTTCTACAAGGCTACTAAAAGGAACAGAAGAAATTGTGTATGTAAATAATAGCCCCGATACACTAAAGGACATTCTCTTCAAACTTTATCCGAATGTTTATAAAAAAGGTTCGCCCAGGTCTTTTAAAATTGACGATGCAGATGCAAGTGATGGTGTAGTGATTGAAAGTATCAGCGCCAATAATGTTGCTCTGCCTGCAAATTCTAAGCGCATTGATGCAACTAATATGAGCCTCCGCATTCAACCCTTATTGCCTAAGCAAAGTATTACGTTTAAAATTTCATGGAACTATTTACTCAATAAAGGATCACATAACCGCACTGGGCAAGTAGAAGAGGGTGCATATTTTATTGCCTATTTCTTTCCCCGCATTGCAGTATATGATGATATTGACGGCTGGAACCGTTATCCATACATTGGCAGTTATGAGTTCTATAATGACTTCTGTGATTTTAAAATAAATTATACACTTCCTGCAGATTATATTGCATGGAGCACCGGCGACTTGAAAAACGGAAGCGAGATTTTCAATGATATATTTCTGCAACGGATTAAAAATGCAGAAACCAATAATGCATTGATCACAATTATCGACAGCAATGATATAAAGGCAAAGAACATAATGCGCCCGGGCGCAAGCCATACCTGGCGATATGAAGCAAACAATGTTACTGATGCTGTGTTTGCAATAAGTGATCACTATACCTGGCAGAGTAGCAGCCTTGTGGTAGACAAGAGCACAGGACGACGGACAAGAGTGGATGCAGTTTTCAACCCTAAGCATAAGGATTATTTTCTTGTACTCGGCGATGCAAGAAAAACAGTGGAAGCGATGAGTTTTAGTTTTCCAAAATGGCCCTTCCCTTACAGCCATGAAACGGTCTTTGATGGACTGGACCAGATGGAATATCCCATGATGGTAAATGATAACCCTGTAGAAGACCGTGCAGAAAGTATAGAACTAACTGACCACGAAATTTTTCATACAATGTTTCCTTTTTACATGGGCGTTAATGAAACAAAATATGCCTGGATGGATGAAGGCTGGGCAACCATAGGAGAATGGCTGATATCACCGATGATAGATAGCAGCCTGGTAGATGAATATGGCATTGCACCTTATGCAAGATCGGCAGGAGGTGAACAGGATGCACCCATCATGTCGCTCACTCCATTATTAGGCCCTGCAACTTTTACCAATAATTATCCAAAACCTGGTATGGCTTATTTATACATACAAGATATGCTGGGTGATGACCTTTTTTACAAAGGATTGCATAATTACATTCGCAACTGGAACGGGAAACATCCCATGCCTTACGATTTTTTCAATAGCATGAATGAGGGCGTTGGAAAAAATATGAACTGGTTCTTGAAGCGTTGGTTCTTTGAAGGCGGTGTGCCGGATATGAAATTGATTGTGAAGGGCACAGGCAACACAAAAAATATTACCGTATCGCAAGTTGGCAATAAACCTTTACCAGTTTTTATTTCTATAGATTATAAAGATGGCAGTTCAGAAAAATTGCATCGCACCATTGCTGTTTGGGAAAAGGGAAATACAAGCATCAGTATCCCGTTCACTTCAAAAAAAGCCATTCAAAAAATAACACTGGATCATCCACATGTGCCTGATGCAAATGAGAAAGACAATGTGTGGGAAGCAGGGCAATAATATTTTTGAGATTGTGCTTTGACTTTTTATGAAAGGGTATTATTTTTAATGCCCTTTGCAATCACAGGATAACATTTTCTAACAATTAAACTTAAGATTATGTTTATCGTTCGTGAAATTTTCCATTTACAATTTGGCCGCTTTAAAGAAGCAAAAGCAATGGTAGCAGAAGGAATGAAGAAAGGCATTATGAGTAATATACAAGGAGGACGCTTTCTTACTGATTTTACAGGTGAAGGCTATCGCTTCATGATGGAACTTCCCTTTAAGACACTTGCCGATTTTGAAACCGAACTAAACCGTGAAATGACCGGTGAGAACTGGCAACAATGGTATGAAGATTTTAAAAAATTAATTCGTTACTCAGAACGGGAAATTTTGAAGGAAATAACCATTTAAAAAAATTATAATTTATACGTTATGAATGCAGAGGATAAAGTTTCTTGGTGAAATTTGCCGTTCCGAAAGCTTCATTTTGCCTTGGCACGATCTACATACAATGTCTATGGTGAAAGCATAGTGAAAGCATAGTGAGAGTATGCAGAAAGTATGAAAACAGTAATCTGCTAAAAATTAATAGATTACTTTTTCTCCCTTTTACCACGGATATTTATTTTCGGCAATCAACCGGTCAGCAATTCTTCTTCTGGCATCCTTGGTATTGTAAGGTGCCATTTTTGTAAAGCGCTTCAGACCAAGCAGCATCATGCGTTGTTCATCTCCTTCAGCAAATGCATTGATGGCATCTTTACCGGCTTTGTTTACGGCATCCACGGCATCATTAAGGTAGCAGCGCATCATGTCAGCCTGGATAGATGAAGTCTCAGCATTTTTATCAGCCATTTTTATCACACGAAGCAATGCGCTTTCAGCATTAAAGGTGAGAATGGCCATATCTGCTATATTCATGAGTATCTCCTGTTCGTTCTGCAGGTTCATCATCAACTTTTGAACGGCAGCTCCTGCTGTCATCAGTATAGCTTTTTTCATGTTGATGATCGCCTTTGTTTCTGCTGCAAATGCACCTTCTTCTTCAGCTCCAAAATCAGGAATGCTCATTAATTCTTTTGACACCTTCATGGCAGGTCCCATCAGGTCCAGCTTTCCTTTCATGGCACGTTTTAGCATCATGTCCACTGTAAGCAGGCGGTTTATTTCATTGGTGCCTTCATAAATGCGGTTAATGCGGCTATCCCTGTATGCACGGCTGATCATGTACTCATCGCTAAAACCATTTCCACCATGTATTTGTACTCCTTCATCTGCTGCAAAGTCCAGCACTTCACTTCCATCTACTTTCAGCATCGCACATTCAATAGCATATTCTTCTGCGGCCCCAAGCAAAGCTTCGTTAAAGGGTTTGCCGGCAGCTTCTAGTTCTGTTTCTTTGTCATCAATCCATTTAGCTGTACGGTACAGGGCGCTTTCATTTGCCCATATCCTAATGGCTATCTCGGCAAGCTTATGTTTAATGGCACCAAAGTTTGCAATAGCTGTTTTAAATTGTTCTCTTGTTTTTGCATATTCTACCGTAGCGCTTAAAGCCATCTTTGCACCACCAATTGCAGCAGCACATAATTTTAGGCGGCCAATGTTGAGGATATTAAAAGCAATGATATGTCCCTTGCCAATTACACCTAACAAATTTTCTACGGGTACTTTCGCATCCTGGAAATATAACTGAACAGTTGATGATCCCTTAATGCCCATTTTATGTTCTTCGGGTCCACGGGTAAATCCTTCTGTTTCCCTGTCCACGATAAATGCAGTAAATTTATCGCCATCCACTTTTGCGAACACAGTGTAAACATCAGCAAAACCACCATTGGTTATCCAGCATTTTTGACCATTGAGTAAATAAAATTTACCGTCAGCAGATAACGTTGCTGTAGTTTTTGCGCCCAGCGCATCACTACCACTTCCAGGTTCTGTCAGCCCATAAGCGCCCTTCCATTCGCCACTGGCAAGTTTGGGAATATATTTTTGCTTTTGTGCTTCGGTACCGAAATATAAAATTGGTAAGGTACCAATACCCGTATGAGCTGCCACCGCCACGCTAAAAGAAAAGCCCCCACCCAATCCTTCATTCACGAGGGTGGAAGTAATAAAATCTTTTCCAAGCCCACCAAATTCTTCAGGGATAGAAGCCCCAAGTAAACCCTGCTCACCTGCTTTTTCCATAAGCGAGGGCATAAGTCCCGGCTCCATTTTATCAATGCGGTCAATGGCAGGCAGCACTTCTGTATTAAGGAACTGCAGGCACATGTCCTTCACCATGATTTGTTCTTCATTAAAATCTTCAGGCGTGTAAGTATCAAAGGCATTGCTTTCTTTTATTAAAAACTCGCCACCTTTCAATAGTGTGCTCGTGTTTGCCGTGTTACTCATAACAAAAATTTTAAGCCCCCCGCTCACAAAGCGGGATTAGCGAAGGTTTTAATAAATAAATATTTTTTTTCGTGTTTCCAATTTTGATCTTTCCTTTTTCCAAATTCTTAAGCTCCGATACTTTAATATCTGCCATTAACTCCCCCCTTGGGAGGCGGGCGGGCGTAGATTCTCATAAACCATCCCCAGCACTTCTTTCGCAATTTCTATCTGTCCGTTGGTAACGCCTTGCAGTGCTTCATTCAAAGTTTGGTTGGCCAGTTCCATTGTTTTTTCCTGGAGCAACTGGGCGTCTGTTGCGAGGTATATCATATTCTTACGCCGGTCATCTTTACTAGCTACTCGTTTTACCAGCTTTAGCTTTTCCAGGTTATCTACCAGCCTTGTAATACTTGGCTTGTCCCGGAAAGTAGCGTCGCATAGTTGCTGCTGGCTAAGCCCGTCTTCTTTCCAAAGGTGATAAAGTACACTCCATTGTTCAATCGTAATATCCACACCGGCTTCTTTAAAATTCTTTTGTAATCGCCTGGCAATGGCCGTACTTGCTTTTCCAGTAATGAAGCTATAAAGCTCACCCTTCTTAAATTGGTTGTTTGGCATATAGTTGTTTATGCAACTACATAAAGATAAAGATTATTTCTATCTGGTAAAATTTATTTTTGTGCCCAGGCAGTAGCACATTGGGCAACATCGTTGTGTCACTCACTTGTGCAGCATACCACCTGTCAGCGCATATGACCATACTTTTTTTACTGGCCTTCCTGTTCCTTGCAATCTATTGTGGACTGCTATTTTATTATCGCCGGGCCTGGAAAGCCATACCTACGCCACCGCTCCCATTCTCCAATTCTTCATTACCCAAATATCAATTATCCACTAAAATCTCCGTTATCATTCCCGCCCGCAACGAAGCCGGAAACTTATACAACCTGCTCACTTCTCTTACTCATCAAACTTATCCTGCAGCTTTATTTGAAGTCATTGTTGTTGATGATTACTCCACCGATGATACAGCAAACATTGTAAAAAATTATCCTGCATCAAACATTCAACTTATTTCTCTAAAGGAAATTTTGAAAGATGAGACAATAAATTCCTATAAAAAAAAAGCCATTCAAACTGGTATTAAACATAGCAAAGGCGAAATGATTGTGACAACAGATGCAGATTGTTTTATGGGTGAAAACTGGCTGCAAACAATTGCTGCATTCTATGAAACAAATCACCCGGAAATGATTGTTATGCCGGTTTCTATTAATTGCGACAACAGCCCAATTGAAATATTCCAGGCGCTGGATTTTATGAGCCTGCAGGGTATAACAGGAGCATCTGTTTATAAAAAAATGCACAGCATGTGCAATGGCGCAAACCTTGCCTACACACGCAAGGCATTTGATAAAGTGAATGGTTTTGATGGCATAGATAATATTGCCAGCGGTGATGATATGCTCCTCATGCACAAAATATCTTTGCAATATCCCGGGGGGATTAGTTACCTGAAATCTAAGAAAGTAATTGTACAAACCCAACCCATGCATACGGTGAAGGATTTTTTGAACCAACGCATACGCTGGGCCAGCAAAGCAAATAAATATGATGATAAAAGGATTATGGTTGTTCTGTCGCTTGTTTATTTACTGAATGTATGTTTATTGATTATACCCCTTTTATCATT
>JBDSEE010000091.1:0-3006 GCA_039920245.1 Ferruginibacter sp. | reverse complement strand
TCCTCAGTTGGTTCACCCGATTATCAAAACCAGCAGGAGACATTAAAGGATCTTCAAATGGCCTGAACATATCAAGCAATTGCTGTGAATGCGCTTCGGGCTTTTGTGTTTTCATATTGATGTGTACAAAATTTGACCACAATACTGATTTCAATTTATCCTTACGTTCATTCCACATTTTCATTTCCACCAATATATCTGTTTCGCCTAATTTTAAAAGAATAGAATCTATTACAACAGTCTCCATCAGGAAGGCAGGCTTCAGGTAAGCAACCTGGTTTTTACTCACCACCCAGCCCAGGCCATGCTCTGCTGCAAAATGATAAATATTAAAATTCATGTTTGCAATAATATGGTCTTCACGGGCATTGATAAAATAATCAATGTAGCGTGCATTGTTCAAATGATTGAAAGGATCGCAATCCGGGAAGCGGATAAGTGCTTTGCTTTCCCAGAGCTTTGAAGTTGTTTGCATGGCTGCAAGTTACTAATGAGGATTAAAGATTGCGCCTGCATTTTCTCCAACATCGGTAACAGCATTATTGTTGTTGACTGTCTTCGATTGTTGCTGGCAGGACCCAACAATGGCTCTGCAATGTAAGGCCAAAAGGGAAAAAATCTTATTTACCTTCCAATGTATTACTTCCCGGGAAAGGCGCACTGGTACGTGAAACAACTTGCCAGCGATTATTTCGCTTTAACCACACATCAGTAATATATCCCTTTGAATCAAATTGATTATTATGCATACTACCTGACCAGGTATATAAAGAAGTTACAATGCCAACATTACCAAACACAAGAGCACTTATCCCTGATTGATCAAAACGGTCAATCTTTAAATTATGAAATAAATTATTCAGCCAGCCGGCCCTTTCCATAACAACCGTACCATCGCCTTTTTTTAAATTATATTCAGCCGCCATAAGGCTTTCCAGTTTGCTACTGTCGTGCTGCATCATAGCATCCATCCATGTTTTAGAGAGTTGTACAAGTTCAGCAGCCTGTTCTTTATCAGCTTGTAAAATATCTCCCTTCATTTTTACTTTTGTTTCATTGGTTTTTGTCTTCATCTTTTGCTGCGAAAAGATTGGAGAATTAAAAATGAATAATGCTCCAATAAAAAATATAAAAGCTTTCATGTTAGTTGATTTAGTTGTAAAAGATAAGTAATAAAGTTCAGCTTACTATGAATGGCTTACGTCATTGCGGGGAACGGGTGCCTGCGCACAATGCCTGATCTGCATATCTGCGCCAGTCTGGGAATGTACATCCATTATATGAGTGGTAAGACACCGTTACGGTTTGGCAATACCTTCGCAAATGCCAATTGACGATTTAAATAAATAGCCTCATTATCGCCTATGTTAATAAAAAATAAAGGTAAAAGCATCTTGGTTTTCCTGCTGCTAACCCTGCTGATCATTATAGGAGTACTGGCATATGTACACTTCATTTACCAGCCACCGAAAGTAGATAGTGGCTTTGTGAAATTGAGATATACTTTTAGCAGGCATACACATATTGTAACCGGGGTACGGTTTACCCCCAACGATTCTTTATTGATAACAGGAAGTGTCGACAGCACCTTAATGTTATGGAACAGGGCAACAGGTGCTGTAATAAGAACGATACGGCAGCCAGGGGGCATTACTTATCTTGACCTGAGTACCGATGGAAATTTTGTGGTGACGGGCAGTTACGACGGCATAGTTAGAATATGGAATATATCCAATGGTGCTTTGATGCAGGAGCTGAAAGGTAGTAAAGGAACTGTGTGGACAGTTGCTTTTAGCAGTGATGGAAAATTTGTAGCTGCTTCCGGTGATGATAGGGATATAAAGATCTGGCGTACCGAAACAGGAGAACTCATGCATACCCTTAAGGGGCATAAACGAATTGTATGGTCAGTAAAATTTAGCCCGGATGGCCGCACACTTGCTTCAGCCAGTTATGACTATTCCCTGAAACTATGGAATGTAGCAGATGGCAAATTACTGAGAGATAATCATGAACATAAGGAAACAGTGGTAGATATCGCATTCAGCCATAACGGTAAAATGCTTGCCAGCACCAGCGATGACTGCACCATTAAGCTTTGGAATACAGCAGGAGGAAGCTTGATAAGATCTATGAAAGTGCCTGAACACGTACAGGCAGTGGCTTTTAGCCCCGATGATACACTGCTGATGACAGGCGGAAGAGATAAAACCATGGCAGGTGAGCTGGTACAGAATTTTTTTGGAACGGCTGAAAATAATAAGGGAGTATCTGCCCGGTTATGGGATGTATCAACAGGAACTTTGTTACACAGCTTTACGCACCATAATGATGATGTAATGGATATTGCATACAGCCACGATGGAAGATGGATAGCTACAGCCAGTGCTGATAAGACAGTGGACGTTTGGGAGGTATCGTCATTGCGATGAACGAAGCAATCTGCATTGTGTTACATGTTGAGTGTTTGCTGTTGAATTATTGCTTTCATTCAGCATTCAACATTTATCATTTAAAATAAAACTTGGTTGTTCCTTTGTATTACCATGTCCGGCATTGAATTGTTGGCATCTGATAACTTAATGAAACTACAAGTGAAAATAACCTTTGCTTTTTTTTTTCTTTCCAATCTTTTTTTATTTCGTGTTACTGCACAAAATATCCATGGTAAAGTATTAGATCAGTCAGGCAAGCCATTAGCTTTTGCTACCATAAAATTCCATAATAGCAATGAAGGTGTAATTGCAAATCTTGATGGAAAGTTCTTGCTTAATGGTAATATAAAAATTATTGAGGTTTCCCATACTGGCTATACATCTCAAAAACTAGAAATTTTACCAGGCCTCAAAGAGCTTTTAATTACGCTGAAGCCACTCACCGTTGATCAGGAAGTAGTTATTATAAAAGCTACAGGCAATAAATTAAAAAGAATACTTAACACGGCAATTGCCAATCGCAGCATGCATAATCCGGATAATTACGATTGGTATCAATGCAATGTGTACT
>JBDSEE010000090.1:0-7474 GCA_039920245.1 Ferruginibacter sp. | reverse complement strand
AAGCCTGCTCCACTTGCTTTTACATATATCCTTAATGTAAGAAGTGTACTACTTTCAAAAATTCCTACACAATAATCTCCGGCAGCTTGTGCAGCAGTTACATTAATTAAAAATGATGTGTAAACAGTTCCAGAAGTTATAGCAGTAAAAGATTTGTTATCATCCTCTCCACTTGTAGTCATGGAAACACAATTACCAATACCCGATCCGGGATGACCTGGGAAAGTGAGACCTGGCGTAGTGACCGTTATGGCGTTTGTTCCAGCACCAGAATGAGCACCCCAGCCATTGGCTGTAATTAATGATCCTGCGGTATAATTAAAGTCTTCAACTAAAACCTGCCCAAAACTATTGGAAGCAGCGGCAAAAAATAAAAATAATGGCAATAAAATTCTTAGTGTAGAGTGATTCTTCATAGACTAAATTTAAATGGAAAGCAATTTTTTTATAAAGAATAAAGATAACAAACTAAGGCTTTAAACCGTTTGTTTTAAGTTAACAAAACAATAAATCGGGGATAACTAATTGGAAAGTAAAAACGAGAATACCCTCATTAAATAAGATTTATCAATAATAAATCATGAAACGATCTCAACATCATCAGGATGCACTGGAGGTATGTTTTTAAATGCTAATATAATATTGCCTGTTGTGATTACATCCTTCTGGCAATAAGTAGCAATACGTTTTAGATTTTGTTGTTGTTGTTCATCATTGCCACACCAGTAAAGTGGCCCCACCATACTACCATCAATATCATCTTTGGGCGAAGGAATTCCCATGGATGCTGCCAGTAATTTCAAAGAAGTAAAATTTTTGTAATCACCAAATCTCCAGTATTGGAAAGTATCCACCAGGTTTGTTTCCCAGGGTTTCATATTTTGAAAATCAAGGAATGCAGGCAAAGGCATTCTATTGATCATTAACCTTCGGCATATAAACGGTATATCAAATTCTTTGATATTATGTCCTGCAAAACACCAGCGCTTGTTATGCGATTCTATTTTTCGCATGGTGTCTATAAAATCCTGTAACAGGATCTTTTCATCTTTTCCATAGAATGATTTTACACGCATGTGAAGCGTGGTTTCTTTATTAAAATATCCAATACTAATGCAAATGATTTTTGCAAATTCCGCCATCACTCCGGAACGCATGGGGTAAAACTCAGAAGGACTTATATTTTCCGGAACGGACCTTACAACTTTTTCTTCCCAAAGCTTTTTCCATTCATCGGAAAGATCATCAAAAGATGCATGTGTTGAAGCCGTTTCAATATCAATTACAATTAAATCTTCGGGACGGATATGTTGCATAAGCGGAATGTTTGATGAATACCAAAATACATATTTTATTTAATTAAAGAAATTTGGTTTAGTTGTTAACCGCAGAGAAATGAGAAACATGAGGAACCGCAGAGCAATAAAATAACTCAGCGAATTCTCCGCTGCTCTTTTCTCCGCGGTAAAAATTAAAAAGTAGCCCCTACAAAGATTTGTATCGCCTGGTTTTTCCATGCCTGGCGGTCGTCTATTGCATTTACGTTGCTGAGCCCAAGTTTATAGCGTGCTCCAATATTTACCAGTGGCAGTTGAATCCAAAGGCCGCCCATGGCGCTCCACTCGCCGTTTTTATAAATATTGCCGCTGGACCGAAGGCTATCAATAGTTTGTTTTAGAAGTGCATTATAAGCCGGACCCACCTGAAGTTTAACCCGCTTACTTGTGCCCAGGTTCAGGTTTAATAATAAAGGAATTTCCAGGTAACTAAGTTTTGCTTTTTTCTGGCTGCCATCCCTGAAAATATCATCATAAATATCAGAAGCATCGTTAGTAAATTCTGACTGGCCCTGAACAAAATTTACTTCAGGTTGCAATCCCAGGCGTCGGCTAAAATTGAATTGCATGAAACCCCCTACCTGGAAATTATAACTAAATCCATCTTTATATGCTTGACCGGAGATCTTATTTACGTTAACACCGGCCTTGCCCCCTACCCTGAAAAAGTTTTCGTGTTCGTCTTCGATTTTTGTTTTTTGTGCAACAAGGTTCAGGCTGAAAATGCTAAGGAATACAATGAAGATGGTTTTCATTTTTCTTGTGGTTTTAAAAGCAAACAGGCAATAATTATTCCGGTTTTAAGTACCACCCAGGATTTAATCAACTTCGGACACAAGAGCGGTAGGGTAGGGGAGGGTGTGCATTTAAATTATTAAAAAAACTCTAAAGAGTTATTTCTATTTCAGTTAAATGCATCGAAATATAAACGAAATATAAACGAAGGATGAACGTAACATTAACGATAGATCAATAGGATTACTATAGGTGTGCAATAAGGCTGTTATATGTGCGCTATAAGGTATTAAGGAGTAGGTATAAGCTGGGCGAGACATACTCAATTGGTGCCAGTCTCACAACCGTGATCTTTTTGTCACTCACTTCAAGATGCCATTTGTGCTTAAGATGAAGCGATTGCGACCTGCCTGCGGCAGGCAGGCGCAACGATGCTGCAATGAAAATAAATGGAGTTGGCTAATAAAGGTTTGTATATATTTAATTGTTGGCTGAATAGCAGAGTAACCAAATTATTCAAAGTGAGAACCTTCAAATTTCTACTAGCATTTATTTATATATGCTCTCTATTTATTTCTTGCAAACAAAAAACTATTACAAAGGAAGTCCCAATAGACTTACCGTATATCTTCAAAATTGAGAAAGCTGAAGATTTAAGCGTTAGAGCTTTTGCTCTTAGCAAAGAAAATAAATATGATGAGGCAATAAATTTGTATCAACAAGCAATAGTAATTGAGCAAGATAATCCAAAATTATTTTTTGACATTTCAGAATGTTATGCAAAAAAGGAAGACCTAAATAATGCTCTATTTGCCTTAGACACAGCGATAAAATTAGACAGTTTAAATCCTCATTTTTATAATAACAGGGGGTTAGTTTATTGGAAAGTGCATAGAGATGACGATGCAATAACCGATTACCTACATGCAATTACATTAGGATTTAACCATTGGGTTACTTATGCTAATCTTTCAGTAGTATATTATTGGAACAAAAAACAAACTAAAGCATGCGAAACTTTTAAGATAGCAAAACAACTAGGCTTACCAGCAGACATTATAAGCGGCGACAAACACTTAACTGTGTTACAAGAGGCGTGCAAATAAAGTGCACCGCCGCGGTGGACGATGTTGCTACGAAAAACAAATACTGGTATAAAAGACTAATTTCCCCTTATAAAAAAAACCGCTCTTATCAGAACGGAATTTCATTTGCACATTATCAGATTAGCATATTAGCTAATTATCAAAAACCTTCCGGGTAACATTTTTTTTCAAAAAAATTAAACGCAGTTTGGGTGCTTACTTTTTTTCCAGTATTGGATAATTGCAGTTATATCATTTAATATCTCATCATAGCTTGATGCCTTTTTAAAAAAACCCTGAATACTCATTTGCAAAAAAGCTTTTGACACATCTTCATAATTAGCTGAAGTGGAATAAAAAATGAAAGGAATACATTTTTTTTTTAATTCCGGATGATCATCAATTTGTTTCTTGAAATCCAAGCCATTTTGAAAGGGCATATTTACGTCGCAGATAATTAAAAAAGGTTGTTGCTTTGTTTCCTTTAAATATTTCAGAGCTAAAATAGTATCGGGAAAATAGATAAATTCATTCCCGACTTTTAAATCTTTCAATGCTTCCTGCATTGTAAAAGCATCATCTCTATCATCTTCTATTAATACTATGGGGCCGTCATGAATCATAGTGCAGGATTTTATAAGTTATTAAAATGGTGTAAAATGTCTTAATTTAAAAACGATTATACACAGGTAAAAATACCAAAATTCTAAACCAAATTGAGTAGAATTTTTTTAACCATCGGGTAACAAAAAAATATTCTGGGGCCCTTATTCAAGCACTCAAAAAATCATAAATAATGACATATAAAACATCGTTAGACAGTTTAGCAAAAATAGTTACGGCTTCCATTACCATCATATTTGCAACCATTATCATCTTACAAGTTTCACTCATTAAAGACGAAGGAAACGCTGCACCCATTTTTACGACAGTTGCTTTGATACTGATATATTTTGGCAGCTTTTCATTTAGACCAGTCGGTTACAGATTGACAAAGGAAAATCTTATAATTCAAAGGCCACTCTCTGACATTAAATTGAAAAGAAATGAAATAAAAAGCGTTGAACAAATAGACAAAGAAAAACTCTCATGGACTATAAGAACTTTTGGTGTCAGCGGGCTTTTCGGATACTTCGGTAATTTTAGAAATACCAAACTTGGAAGTATGACATGGTATGCTACCAGAAGGAAAGACAAAATGGTGCTGGTGACTACAATTTATAATAGGAAAATTATTTTATCACCAGACGAACCTGAACAATTTGTAGCAGAATTTTATGGTATATAATGATGAAAATAATTGTCTTATAAAAAATACCCCACCCAACAAAAAGCCCGCTCTTTTCAGAACGGGCTTCATCAGCATCTTAGCTAATTATTAAATTAATCTTCGATCTTAACTTTACCTTTTTGCTTTGCTATAACTTCTTCTGCAATATTATTTGGTGCAGGAGCATAATGGCTAAACTCCATGGTAGATGTAGCACGGCCTGAAGATAATGAACGCAATTGCGTTACATAACCAAACATTTCGCTTAATGGCACCTTAGCTTTAATAACCTGTACACCATGTTTGCTGTCCATGCCTTCCAGCATACCACGGCGGCGGTTAAGGTCACCTGTTACATCACCCATGTATTGATCGGGCGTAAGCACTTCCACTTTCATGATAGGCTCAAGTAATACAGGTTTTGCTTTGCGGCCTGCTTCACGGTATCCTTGTTTTGCACAAAGTTCAAAAGACATGGCATCACTATCCACCTGGTGGAAAGAACCATCAAACACACGCACTTTCATGCTTTCCATTGGATAGCCTGCAAGTACACCCGTTGTCATCGCTGTTTCAAAACCTTTTTGTATAGCAGGAACAAATTCTTTTGGAATTGATCCCCCAAACAAACCGTTTACAAACTGGAAATTGCCTTTATTTTTTTCCTTGTCAGTCAAAAATTCTTCATCTGCAGGCCCGATCTCAAATACGATATCCGCAAATTTACCACGACCACCCGTTTGCTTTTTAAGCGTTTCCCTGTGTTCAATAGAATTATGAAATGCCTCTTTATAAGCAACCTGTGGAGCGCCCTGATTAATTTCTACTTTAAATTCCCGACGCATCCTATCTACGATAATCTCAAGGTGAAGCTCGCCCATTCCACTTAAAATGGTCTGACCGGTTTCCTCATCTGTCTTTACACGTAGCGTAGGATCTTCTTCTACAAGTTTGGCGATAGCCATACCCATTTTATCAACGTCAGCCTGTGTTTTTGGTTCTACAGCTACAGAGATAACCGGTTCCGGGAATGTCATAGCTTCCAGCACAATCGGGTGGTCCTCATTGCAAAGTGTATCTCCTGTTTTTATATCTTTAAAACCCACAGCTGCTCCTATATCTCCAGCTTCAATATAGTCAACCGGGTTTTGTTTGTTGGCGTGCATCTGCATGATACGGCTGATACGCTCGTTCTTTCCCGTACGGGTGTTCAATACATAAGAGCCAGAATCCAAGCGGCCACTATATGCCCGGAAGAATGCCAGACGTCCCACAAAAGGATCGGTCATTATCTTAAATGCCAGCGCACTAAATGGTTCTTTTGGATCGCAATGACGAAGTAATTCTTCGCCTGTGTCAGGATTTGTACCTTTAACAGCTTCAATATCCATTGGCCCAGGCAGGTAACGTACAATAGCATCCAATGCAGTTTGTACTCCTTTATTTTTAAAGGAAGAACCGCACATCATCGGGATGATAGAGATATCAATTGTTGCTTTACGGATAGCTGCATGAATTTCATCTTCAGTGATCGTATTAGGATCATCAAAGAATTTTTCCAACAGTTTTTCATCATAATCGGCAACCGCTTCAATCAGGTGTTGTCTCCATTCCTTCACGTCCTCAATCATATCTTCCGGAATAGGTACTTCATTGAAGGTCATTCCCTGACCTGCTTCATCCCATACCATTCCTTTCATGGTAATCAGATCTACCACACCTTTAAAATTATCTTCAGCACCAATAGGCAATTGCAAAGGCACAGCTTTGGCGCCCAACATTTCTTTGATCTGTTTTACCACATTTAAGAAATCTGCACCTGCACGATCCATTTTATTTACGAAGCCCACACGTGGAACTTTGTATTTATTAGCCTGGCGCCATACAGTTTCACTTTGTGGTTCTACGCCGGATACCGCACAGAACAAAGCCAGTAATCCGTCAAGCACCCTAAGACTACGCTCCACCTCTACGGTGAAATCAACGTGGCCCGGAGTATCAATGATGTTGAATTTATATTGCTTGGTATCTGCGGTTTTTTTATTCTGCACCATGGGGAAGTTCCAGAAGCATGTAGTAGCAGCAGAAGTAATGGTTATACCTCTTTCCTGCTCCTGTGCCATCCAGTCCATGGTAGCGGCGCCGTCATGCACCTCTCCTATTTTATGATTTACACCGGTGTAATAAAGAATACGCTCGGTGGTAGTGGTTTTGCCCGCATCAATATGTGCGGCAATTCCAAAATTTCTTTGATAACGTAAATCGCCCATTGTTGTTTATTTAAATTTTGATGTTTTAATTTATTTTTTTTTGACCAGCATTCGATCTTTGTTCATCATCGCTGTGTTATTCACTTGTACTTAGATTCTTGCTGATCTTTGATTTCCGGCTGGAAATAATTTTCCCTGTAGAAACCTGCTTTGCAGATCAGGGATAATATGTTATTTATGCTCTCATATAATGCTAAATAGTTCAAGCCCTACTTTCTATGCTGAAGCTTTTAGCGGCGCAAAGATAAGGCGATTCCAGGTATAAAAATCAAAGGAAAGACTCATTTGTACTACGATCTGGCTGATATAATCCCAACATCCTGTTATTTTCTCATCAGGGCATAAATTTTGACAGGATTTATATGCTACAACACCTACAAAAACAGCCGGAAGGAATGAAGATACCTCTACAGCTTTTATTATTTTGGTTACTTTTTTGTCAAACCATTCATGCACAAACTGCAGATTTCATTTATACTCCATCTTCCGGGTCTTTCTGTACACCTCAAGCAATCACTTTCACCCAAACTTCATCGGGTACACCCACATCATTTCTATGGGATTTTGGAAATGGTGAAAGGGGGAATGAAGCCGTGGAAACCGTTATTTTTTCCCAGCCAGGGACATATACAATCAGCCTGACGGCAGTTTACAATACCATGGCAAATACCATTAGCAAAACCATTGTAATTAACGAAACACCGACCTTAAATTTGACCGCCGACAGAACCTTACTTTGCCAACCAGGATCAGTAAATTTTACAGCAACCGGAAGCA
>JBDSEE010000089.1:0-3174 GCA_039920245.1 Ferruginibacter sp. | reverse complement strand
GTGTTTATGACAAAGTCATATCCATCCATTACCATTTTGGTAGTGGCTGATTTTGATTTATCCGAAAGTTTACCTGCAGCTCCATCTCCAACAGGGTTGGCAATGCCTGCGGCTAAAGCAGCAAGTTCAAAGTTAGCGTCAGTAAAGTGTAACATTTGTTCAGCAAAGGATCGCATTTCAGGTTTAGGTTTGAAACTGTAATTTGATTCTGGCATTGCATCCAAATATTCCCGTGTGTAAGCTTTTGCTCTTTCCCAGTCTTTGATCATTTCAGTAGAAGTTTGCGCCTGTGTGTTGGTAACGCAGATTAACAAAATATAACTTGCTATTAAAAAGCGAAGGGCGCAGCTGCAAATTATTTTATAAAGGGGCCTATTTGTTCTCATTAGCGTAAATTATTTAAATGTGAATGGAATAAACTCAAAAATAATGTTCTTTGATTTTAAATAAAGGGCTAATGGCGACAATATGTGGGGGGAAAAGTGAACTCCGCTAAGCGCCAATTAAATCGGGCAGGCGTTCCATTATAGTACAGATCTAAAAAGTTTATAATGAAAAATATACGAATCATCTCACTCCATGCATCATCTTCTTTAATAAGGGTGTGAGGGCCAACAAAACAAGGCCGGCTATACCGCAGAGAATAACAAACATCATGAAAAAGTCATAAAGGCTCTTCAACTTAAAGCCCAGAATTTCGGGATATTGTACAATAATTAATTTTTCCTTTTGAATCTTATCGAGTTGAACCTGTGTCAGTAGAGAATCCTTGTCGCCATCTCGTTTTTTGAAATAGATTTTTTCGAAATCTAATTCATTAGCCAGGGCTTTTTGATAATTAATGTTAGCAGCTACCTTTTCACGTCCTAGATAAAAAAGGTCGTACCCAGAGGCTGTTTTTGTGCCGTCCAGGATCGCAGATAAGTCTACGTTAGCTGCACGAGCTGCAATATATTTATCTGGCGTAGGAGGTAATAGAGCTCCGAGGACGCCAGTGAGCACGTATCCGCCGGCGTTACCAAGGAACCAAACTCCCATAAGAATACTTGCGAATCTTTTTGGGGCAAGTTTTGAGACCAGCGAGAGACCAATAGGGGAGAGGCATAACTCGCCCCAGGTATGTAAAAGGTATAAAACGACCAACCAGAGCACTCCAATTTTTCCGTTTATACCCAAACCTTTAACTTGCAAAGCAATTATAAGGTAGCCAAGAGCGATCAATAAAAGACCTATGGCCTGCTTTACGGGGGAGAGAGGTTCTAGTTTTCTTTTATTAAGCCATATCCAGAGCATGCTAAAAGGGATAGCAAATATCATTACGAAGATGCCATTAAAATTCTGCACCATCGTAGGGGGCATTTCCCATCCAAAAAAATTAGTATCCGTCTGCTTATCTGCAATAAAAGTAAGTGATGAGCCAGCCTGTTCGAAAGAACCCCAGAAAAACATTACAAAAAAGCAAACAATATACAGTACCCAGATTCTATCTTTCTCCATCTTAGTTATTGCCTTCTCACTTAATATAAGGTATGCCAAAGCGATACCAGCTGCAAAAATGAAAGGGTATAACCAAGATTTAATAAATGACACACCAATGCCGCCCATTACCTGGTGAAGCAAATATGTAAAAACAATTGCCAATCCTGCGGATATAGCGAAACTCTTTTTTGAGTAATTTGCATGTTCGGATTCGACGCCAGGGCTATTGATAAAAACCTTAGGCTTTGTCCCGATCAACTCTCCCCCGGGTGTACGTATATATTTATTTTTGAGTAAATAAAATACAAGTACCCCTAAGAACATGGCTATTGCTGCGGCCAGAAATCCCCATTTAAAAGCGCCCAAATCGCGAACTCCATCATATTTTTTATCTCCAAAGAAGGGGCATATAAACTGGCCTAATGTGGAACCTACGTTTATGCCTAAATAAAAGATCGTAAAAGCGCTATCTAATTTATTTTTTTGTTCTTTAGGGTATAGAAAGCCCACCATGGAGGATATATTGGGTTTGAAGAAACCATTACCCAAAATAACCAGTAAGAGTGCAAACCACATGATGTTTATTGCCAAGGGTTTGTTGGTCCCAGAAAAGTCAGAACTCAGGAATAAAAACAACTGACCTATACCCATTGTGAGGCCGCCGAGTATAATACAATTTCTATTACCTAAGTATTTATCTGAAATATAACCACCGAGCATGGGTGTCAGGTAACAAAGACCCAGGAAACCACCATAGATTATTGAAGCTTCAGCATCGCCTTTTCCTAAGGCTTCCGCTATGAATAGTGTCAGGATTGCACGCATTCCATAAAAATTAAAGCGTTCCCACATTTCTGTACCGAATAAAACCCACAGGCCTTTAGGGTGTTTTTTCTGTATTGTTTCCTGTATCATAGCAAAAATTAATTAGTAATAAACGGTGCGAAATAGGTTTCTTTGATTTGGGGCCATTCTTCTTTTATAAAACTAAAATAAACACTGTCCCGCAGGTAGCCATCTTCGTGTATCATATGTCTACGTAAAATACTTTCCTGAATTGCTCCAATTTTCTTCATGGACGTTTGAGATCTTTCATTTAGAAGGCTTGTTTTTAATTCGACACGATTTAACATAAGGATTTCGAAGCAGTAGGATAGGAGAAGAAATTTGCAGGCTCTATTTAATCCTGTACGCTGGGCGTCTTCGGCATACCATGTCCATCCTATTTCAAGTCTTTTATGTTCTTGTGATATATTTCCAAAGGGTGTTGAACCAGAATATTTTCCGGTGTATTTATCGAAAACAGCAAAAGGGAGAGATGCATGCCTATCTTTTTCTGCAAGTGCAGTGTCGAAATATCTCCTAAAGTCAAGAACACAGTTGATCTTTGATGTTGTAAATTTCCAGATTGATTTATTCAATGCACCCGCGAATAATAAATCAAAATGCTTTTCTTGCAGGTGCTCAAGTCTCGCTCTCTCATTTTCCAAACAGATTGTATTATTTAGCATATTCAAACAGGAGGTTTTATAGCGATAAGCAATACTCGGCAGCTAGATGAGCAACAACACCATCTTGGTGAGAAGCGGCTCCACTCACTCCAATAGCCCCTATTACTTCGCCCTTGTAAATAAGTTGAACACCTCCTTCAATAGGGATGGCATTAGGTAATGTTAACACAAGTTGATTTCCATT
>JBDSEE010000088.1:0-2324 GCA_039920245.1 Ferruginibacter sp. | reverse complement strand
GCTCCCACCTAGATATCAGTGGGTGCTTTTTCCTTAGAATAGTGCTATATATTCATTAAGCATTGGACTTTGGTCCTGCTTTTTTACAGCCTTTCAACTATCATAATCATACGCACATGAAACATGTTATAATCACATTAACCCTGCTTCCCTTTTTTGCAATGGCACAAAACGTGGGAATTGGAACAGATATTCCTGCGGGAAAATTACATATAAAGGGAACAGAAGATACTACCCAACTTTTGATAGAAGCCAATTCAATACAATCTAATAACCATCCACTACTGCTATTTACGAAGGGCACAATTCCCATCCTTAGCTTGCATTCTGACGCAGCAAGTAATGTCTTCCTTGGATTATCTTCCGGGAAGAGCAATGTTCCAGGCTCTGGCGCAAATAATACTTTAATAGGTAGTGGAGCCGGAAGATCAAATACTACCGGAAGCTCGAATACTGCATTAGGATATGGAACAATTTTTAACAATGCAACCGGATATAGTTTAATTGCAATTGGAGTTAATGCCTTAACCAGTAATACATCAGGTTTTTCTAATATTGCCATTGGTGGCAATGCCTTAGGTGCCAATAGGACTAAGTCTGGTTCAATAGCTATAGGCATTAATGCGCTGGCAAATACAGACAACTCACTTACTGGTGGAACGACCCGGAATATTGCCCTTGGTACAAATGCGCTAAAGGGATCACTTAGTCCTACCAATAACATCGGCACCAGCAATATAGCTATTGGAGAAAACGCCTTGTTTTCCTTTTCGGGAGGGGGAAACAATACGGCCGTGGGTGTTAATAGCCTTTATTATAATAGCGGGGGACAATATAACTCCGGAATGGGCGTACAGACCTTATATAATAATACTACTGGTATTTACAATTCTGCCATGGGTATTAATGCGCTGTATAACAATATTGGCAATAGTTATAATACAGGCATCGGGTATAATGCCTTATTTAGTACAACGGCATCAGACTATAATACGGCACTTGGTTCACAAGCAGGAGATAGCTACAACAATGGATTTAATAATGTTTTTTTAGGTGCCAATGCAGACGTAAACGGTGCCGGGTATTACAATGTTATTGCCATAGGCCAGGGCACAGTTGTCGGCGGCGTAAGCACAGCACGTTTTGGCAATGCTGCCACAGCTTCTTACGGTGGCTGGGCAGGATGGACAAACGTTAGTGATGGCAGGTTTAAAAGTAATGTACAGGAAAACGTACCTGGCCTTGCCTTCATCAGCAAACTTAGGCCCGTGACTTACAACCTGGATGCAACCCGCCTGGATGCCTTCCTGCATAAAAACGACAGCCCGGAAAAACTAGCCATAGCTGCAAAGAACAGTTCTCACCTGCAGGCCCTGCAAGAAAAAGAACAAATTATATACACCGGTTTCATTGCCCAGGAAGTGGAAAAAAGCGCTAAGGAACTGGGCTTTGATTTTTCAGGCGTGGATAAAGCCAGGAATGAAAACGATACCTATGGCCTGAGGTATGCAGAGTTCGTGGTCCCGCTTGTAAAAGCAGTGCAGGAACTGGATGCAGAAAATAGCTTGTTGAAAAAACAACTGGATACGATTGGTAAGCAATACGAGGAACTGAAGAGAATGGTGGTATCGTTAAGTGAAGGGAAGAAGTGAGTAGATGAAGTGACTAATATCTAAGAGCTCAGTTTAGTGTTGAAGGTCAGGCATTTTTTTTTATTTGGAGTTATTAAACACAAAGTTCACAAAGAAAAATGCAAAACAAAGTACACAAAAAATAATGCCTGTATGCTTCTGCGTTCCTTAGTAAACTCTTTTATTACTTCCCAGCGGGGATTTCGCTGTTTGGAAAATCCGGGCTGGCTGTAATCATCATGCGAAACACAGATGCCAGGCATGTACCCCAGGTTTTAAAAACAAAGTGTACAAATATTAGTAATGCCCTGGGATAAAGCATTTGTAAATTATAATGTAGCTATTCCATTCCGCTGCTCTGGGTGTTCACCCCCTAGGACACCGCCACTACCTGGTCTTTACCCTTAGCCAATTCAAACCTTCAACTAATGAATAGTTCTAAAAAAGTCGCTCTAAGCTTGTTTTTATTGGAAGGGTTACACGTTTACTATCAAAAAATTAAAAGCAGTTTGGGTGTTTACTTTTTTTCCAGTATTCGACAATTGCAGTTATATCACTTAATATCAGATCATAGGTTGATGCTTTTTTAAAAAAACCTTGAATACTCATCTGCAAAAATGCTTTTGACACTTCATCAATATTAGCGGAAGTTGAATAGAAAATAAAAGGAATACATTTTTTCTTTAATGCCGG
>JBDSEE010000087.1:0-11316 GCA_039920245.1 Ferruginibacter sp. | reverse complement strand
CACTAAGAGAGCTTACACCTATCGCGGTATTGTAAAGACCTGTTGTGTTCGATTGCATGGAACCATGGCCAACCGCCGTATTATATTTGCCTTCATCGGCAGCAAAATTGGCACCAGTACCATTCATACGCAAAGCTGCATTTCCGATAGCCGTATTGCCACTTCCAGGTGTGCTTCCGGCAAGGGCATTTGAACCAAAGGCCGAATTAGTGCTACCCGAATTGCTGCCCGTTAATGCTTTAAATCCAATAGCGGTATTGTTAAGTGCACTGTCAATAATGCCAGCCCAGGTGTTTTTTATTCGAAATAATAAAGGGTTTGCATCTGTAGTTCCAATAAAATTAATTGCAGGATTGGTACCGGTATTACCTGTTAAATTCCACCCGCTTCTGTAAACAATAGTCTGCCAATCGGGTATTGCAGCTGTTCCCATATTTACCATTAACTGGTTTTTACTGCTATCATAAACTAATAATCCTTTTGCAGGATTGTTAACTGATGTAATAGCAGCGGTGCTCATGCGGGGAATAAGCAAACCTTTTGTTGTACTGCTTATATCCAGCATGGATGAGGCATTGGCAGGTGTTGCTGTATTATTAATAGAAATATTTTGAGCATAAATTATATTACTCATTATCATCGCCAGGATTAATGAAAAAGTTTTCATCATGTAGTTTTTTTTTAAAATTGCTTAATAAAGATTACCTGTTTTGTCTAAAGTGAAAATCCATGCATCTGCTGCGCCATAGCCAGCTATACCAGTGAGTACGCCATTGTTGGGTGAAGCCGATGTTCCTGCTATTAAAAAATTTCCATCAGTAAAGTGAATTACAGCATTAAATTCATCGGCATTACTGCCACCATACAAACGCTGCCATTGCGTGTTTCCTGAAGCATCTATATTTATGATCCATCCATCGCTTAAACCAAAACCTGCATTCGTTGCTAAAGTGCCGGTTAAGGATGATGATGAATTACCCAGGCTTATAAAACTGCCATCAGCAAGCTGGATTGTTGCAGAAAGTTTATCATCATTTGCGCCTCCCAATAATTTTTGCCATTGGGTTATACCTGTAGCATCTGTGTTTAATATCCATCCATCCTGCAGCCCGTTATTATTTATACCGGAAAGCGTACCGGTATTAGAGGATGTGGAAGTACCGGAAAGAAGAAAATTATTACCAGTAGTAATAAGAACGTTATAAAAAACATCTACTGCATTTCCACCCAGGAGTTTTTGCCATTGCATATTGCCTGTTGCATCAGCTTTTAATAACCACCCATCTGTACCACCATTATTTGTAATGCCAGTAAATGTTCCTGAGCCTGAAGCAGAGGAAGAAGATCCGCAAAAAATAAAGCCTCCATCTGTTGTTGCTAAAACAGAATAAAAAACATCTGTAACATCTCCACCATAAAATTTTTGCCATTGCAAATCACCGGTGGAGTTCAATTTTATAAGCCAACCATCTGAAGCACCATTATTTATTAGTCCGGTAACTGTACCCGTATTTGATGAATAACTATATCCTGCTAAAACAAAGCTGCCATCTGCATTAACTATTATCGAATGAAAAGTTTCATTTCCTGTGCCTCCCAGTAATTTCTGCCAGGTTGTATTTCCATTAGTATCTATCTTTAGTATCCATCCATCCGAACCTCCATTGTTAGTCATGCCAAATAAGGTAACAGAATTGGAAGTTCCCGCTATGATAAATCCACCATCACTTGTTGATTGTATATCCAAAAACTCATCAAAAGTTCCAGTGCCGCCCAAAAGTTTTTGCCACTGAATATTTCCTTTTGCATCCAGTTTTAATATCCATCCATCATTTGTTCCGCTGTTTGTGATGCCGGTAAAAGTGCCTGTATTATTACTGTTTGAATAGCCAACCAAAATATACCCACCATCAGCTGTAGGGAGCATTTTTTTAATTACTTCAGTATTGCTGCCTCCTATTAGTTTCTTAATATTTTTATGAGAAACCTGGAGACCATTCCAGGTATTATTCCCAAATATTTCCAGGCTGTTTGTTGTAATATTATAAATGATGAGGCCGGGTGCAGCATTTACAATTGCATCACGTTGTGCAGAGCTCATCCGGGGTGGTAATAAGCCTTTGGTAGTAGAGCTAATATCCACTAATGCGGAAGCGTCTGGTGTGGTTGTGCCAATACCAATCTGTGAAAATGATTGCGAGTTAAATAAAATAACCAGTAAAAACAGGGGGAATGTCTTTTTTCTCATAAACATAAATTCTAAAATTTCTTTTTCCTGAAAAGAATTATTATTTCTTTCCAGTACATGGCAAGGATGGTTATTAAACATACTGCCGCTATACCAGTAATAAAAGCCATGTTTAAATCTAAAAAAGAATGGATTGTGCCTGTTAGGCGTTTATCAGGAAGTAAACTTCTGGCGTAAAGTGCGGGAATGATTTATTGGCGCAAAGGATAAATGATAAAATAATCAGGCTTTTATACGGATGATGACTTTGGTACCTGCTGCTTCACCCTTATTTTCCAGGTCTGTAAAACTTACAGGATCTATACCGGGTGACTTGTTATAATCTATGAGCCGCTGCCTGGTTATGTTTACAGCTTTTGAAAAATTACCTTCTGGAAATATTCCGGAAACTTCACCGGCTTTTTTTCTACCGATTCCATTATCGGTTACCTGGCAAATGATCCAATTATCTTTTTCCGAAACTGAAATAGTAATTTTTTTGCGGCCCGATTTATTACTTAATCCATGCCATAGTGCATTTTCTACAAATGGTTGAAGTATTAACGGGGGGATTTTTATTCCGGAACTTAAAATACTGTCCTGTATAATTTCTTCATATTCCACCTCTGAATTTATGCGAAGCTTTTCCAGCTCCACATATAACCGGAGTGAGTATAATTCTTTATCCAGGGGGATGAGATTTTTATCAAAATTTTCAAAAACCTGGCGAAGCAGCTTTGCAAATTTGCTGATGTAATAGCTGGCTTCATCAGCCCTATTATTTACTATTAAAGACTGGATAGAGTTGAGTGCATTATGAATAAAATGTGGATTCATCTGGGCTTTTAAAGCCTTCATCTCAAGCTCAGTCAACTGGTTTTTTAATTCTGTAGTTTTTCTTACCTGGCTAAGTCTGTACCTGAAACTTATAATAATTACGGCTGATGCAACAATTACTAATAATAACCTGAACCACCATGTTTCCCAAAAAGGTTTCTTTATGAGGAAGCTAAAAGTTGCAGGTTCACTCCATTCAAAACCCTTTAAATGCGACCTTACCTGGAATTTATATTTGCCCGGGCTTAACTGGTAAAAGGATACAATGTTACTGGCAGTAGGGTTGCTCCAGGTGTTATCATCAGGTTGTAGGCGGTAGGAATATTCTAAAGAGGAGTTATTATTAAACTGCAATCCTTTAAAGGTTATACTAAGTGTATTTTGGTTATGGTTCAATTGTGGGTATACGGGAAGCCTCCTGTAACTGTAAACAGAGTCAGTTAACAATTCCCAGCTTGTAGGCTTATCATATAAAAGTATTTTTTCAATAACTGTATTTGTCTGTACAGGAATTATAGCCGTTTTTTTTGCTTCAAATACCAGGAGCTTGTTATCCATATTCATCCATATATTATCCTTGTTATCTGCATTTAATTTGGTAAAGGATAGGGCTGTTGTATTAACGGGTTGGTTTATCTCAAATTTTTGCTGCAGCCATTTTTGTTGCGCATCTTTTTTCATCATCACAATTCCGTTTGCCGTTGCTATCCATAACCTTCCTTCATTATCTGTAGCAATGCTTAAAATATAATTAATTGGCAGCCCATTTTTTTCTGTGATAATCTCCAATAGTTCAGGAGCAGATTCTTTTTTCCAACGGTATTTGAAAATCCCTTTGACCCGGTTAACGGCCCAGATAATATTTTCATTCTTTCCAGTTGTACTTTTTTCCAGGATGGAAAATGAAATATTTATTACTTTATCCAGGTACTGTATTTCACCATTTCCCTTTATTAAAGCCAGCCCCTGGTTTAAGGTTTGAACCAACATAGAACCCTTTTCATCTTCAAGATGAATAATGTTTGGAAGAGGAATAAATTTTTTATTATTGCTGAAAAAAGTATCTAAACGATTTTCATCTCCAAATAATAATACTGAATCGCCACAAACAAAAAGCTGCTTTGTTTTTTTATTATACGCAATACCCCGTAGGCCATTATTTCTACACGTCACAATAGAAGTAAGGTCAGTTAATATTGTTCCATCTAACCTGTACAAATACCCATATCGTGTGGTGAATAACAATCTTTGTTTTTCATCAAACGTATAAAAATCTATAAAATCATTTGCGTTTTTCAATTGTTTAAAGGCAATCACCCGGGGAGAAATAGTTGCATTGGTAAAAGGATTTACAACTAAGAGTTTTCCATTATCTGCAGATAAAACTATATTGCCCGAGGGCAAAGTAATACAGTTCCGTAATGAACCTGGTTTTGCCAAAGCATCAAAAGAAAAACTATTATAGGCTGTAGGTGAGATTTTCAATAATCCATAATAGCCGGCAACCCATATGTTGTTATTCCTGTCTTCAAAAAAATTAGAGACCAGGTTAAAAGAGAGAGATATATGGATATAATCTGTTTTATTTCCATTTTGAACTGCTGCTAAAACACCATCTTGTTTTGTTCCAAACCAGTACCTGTTATTATTATCCCGGAAGGATGTGTAAATAAATTTTTTGGCGAGGGTATCATCAAATTGAGAAACCCATTTGTCATTTTCAAGATGCAATAGGGCAGAATAAGTGCTGATAAAAACAGTATCATTTATTGCGAAGAGATTATTGTAGTAAGCATGGTTTTGTTTTTTATTCAATAAAACTTTATAAAGCCCATCATAACTTTTATGGACAAGTATTTTATTGCCATAATTGATATAGAAACCTTTTGAAGTAGAAATAATTTTACTAATGCTGTTATTTTCATAACCGGGGAATAAATTAATTTTTACCCAAATATTTTTTCTGAATTCATATAATCCTTTATTTGTTGTTGCCCATAAAATGCCTGGCTTCGGTTCCAGGAAACCACTTACAAAAGTTATTTCCGCATTATCATTAACTGGAGAAGTATAACAACTGTCTCCCTTTAATTCTGCCATTCCTGCTCTTGTACCAAGCCATATGCGATGAGCATGATCTTCATAAACCCTATCGACAGCTAAAGAAGGTAAACCATGCCTTAATCCAAAATTTATAAATTCCTTCCCGTCAAAACGATTAAGCCCATTTACAGTACCCACCCACAAATACCCATAACTATCCTGGTAAATACAAAAAATATAATTATCAGTTAATCCATCAGCAGTGGTATAAAGCCGTGTATTAAAAGATTGAGAATAAGCGGGGGGAATAAAGAATGATAATATTAAAAAAACAAAAAAATATCGTACAGCTTTTAACCCCATTTCACATTTTTAATATTTTTAAAAAAGCTTCTTTATTATTGCGTGAAACTTCTATCTCTTCCCCAGTATTCATAACCAAAGAACCTCCATCCCCTTTTTTATACATTTTTATGTGAGCAATATTTACGAGATAAGAGCGGTGCACACGAAAAAAATTATGACCCTCCAG
Source organism: Ferruginibacter sp. (assembly GCA_039920245.1). Lineage (GTDB taxonomy): Bacteria > Bacteroidota > Bacteroidia > Chitinophagales > Chitinophagaceae > Ferruginibacter. Next base: position 5,677 of record JBDSEE010000087.1, on the reverse strand, counting down.
TAAATCATTGTAGTAACCAAGTGTATGACTGGATAATAATTTTTGTTTACTCAAAAGATGGAACTCTGTATAATTGCTCAATGCACTGCAATAAATAATATCGGCAACCTGTATAAATAAAAATCCATCTGTTGTAGGTATAGTTAATTTATCCGGAAGATTTTGAAGGGATTGTATTTGTTTTAAATATTTTAATTGCCCAACTGCCGGGGCAATTTCATTATTGATTCTTATTAATGCTTTTTCAACAGCCAATTTAAATTCCTCTGCATCCAGTGGTTTTAATAAATAATCCATTGCGCTATACCGGAACGCTTTCAAAGCAAATTCACTGTAGGCGGTTGTGAAAATAATTCCAAAATCTATTTGTTGAAATTTATCCAGCAGGTCAAAGGCGGTTTCTCCTCTCATTTGGATATCCAGGAAAATTAAATGAGGGCTGTAGCTATGTATTTTTTGAATAGCTGTATTCACGGAGTCAGCTTCTTCAATAACCAATGCTGGGAAAAAGTTATTTAGTAATTTTCTAATAAGTGAACGGCTTTGCTGTTCGTCATCTACAATTAATATCTTGTAAGTTGGTTGCATAATGTTTATTAAAGGCCCTTAAGCTTGAAAGCACGCATAAACAATCTTTAAACATCCGGCGGAAGTTTAAGGATAGCCTGGACAACATGAAGTACCAACAACAGCGAAAACTTTCCATGATTGCTGCCTTACCAATGTATAATGATTCTGCCGCCACGACCATTTGTACCGCCACTAAAATCTGCGCCGCCTCCGGCAGCAAAATGGTTTGCAAAACCCTGGGCATTAAAATTAGAAATCAATGAAGCAGCAGCAATTCTGTATCCTCCTTTACAACCAGAACCAGGAAATAAAGGAGCATCTCCTCCATCGCCATAATCAACTTGTTTTGCAAAATCTGTACTGCTGGCCTGCACATAAGTTAGTTTAGAAATCTTTCCTGAGTTATTCAATAAAATATAATAATTATCCGTAACCCCGCTAATTGTAAAAACACCTGGTGAAGGCGTGAAAATTGTTGATGTTGTTGTGAAAGGATCATGGTAATCTCCACCATAGCCACCAGGCGCACCTAATACGATTGTGCCATAACTAAAACTGGTGTTGCCTCCCAGTATACCATTTGTACTATTATTTTGGCTCTTTGCACCTCCGGCACCAAATAGAAGTGACGTAAAACTCTGAGGAGTTACAGGAATTTTTCCTGAAATATATCCTCCACTGTTTCCTCCAGTTCCATAAGATCCACCACCGCCTCCCCCCCAACATTCTACCAGGATAGATGTAACGCCTGCAGGCACCAACCAGGAAGTATTACAATTAGAGTTGCCTGTTACGGTGGTTGTATTATAACATTCAAAAGACACCATGTTTTTATATTCACTCAAGTCTCCCCAGGCCAGGTTGTTACTCATATCTTTCATAAGTACCTGGTTAGCATTACCGCCATTCGTATTCACTTTCAATTGACCATTGAGGTTAATATTCCCATTTACATCCAGTTTTTCAGAGGGTGAAACTGTCCCGATTCCTACGTTTTGTGAAAAAGCATTTTGCAAAACACAAGGAGCCAAGATAAATAACAATAAATATTTCATAGAGAACCTTTTTATAAATATAAACAAAACGATAAAAGAAATATAATAAATAGAAGGAATGAATTAAGCTGTACCCGATTTTTTTGATATCTGCAGCGCCAGGTTTATCAAGAGCCTGAAGCAGTCCATTGTATAGTACGTTACTCTTAAGGCGCTTTCAACTCTTAGTACGGGTGATTACATCCTACTCATAAAATTTACTGCCAAAGGTTTTCACGAGCATGGTAGACAGATAGTTTAGAAATGTAAATGAAAAATACCTGAGGCAATGGCCATATAAATTTCTGTCTTATACATTAGATTCTATAAATCCTCTAACATCTTAACCACACCTTCTTTTTGCAGGATGATGTATCCGAGGCGATCATTGCTGATGCCCTGGCGAAGGGTATAATTAAATACGAGTTGCCCATCGTCCACGGCTGTTTCAAAATAATTGAACTGGATGTTGGGATATGGGCGTAATGCTTCGCCTATCTCGTACAAGTGTGTAGATAAAATGAATACAGACCTGTTAACCTTTAGCAGTCCCTCTATAACCGTGCTGCTACATTTCATGGCGTCCTGCACATTGGTGCCTTTAAATAATTCGTCAATGAGGATGAGCCAGTGTCGCCCGTCATTTATTTTCTGTATAGTAGCCTTGATTCGCTGAACCTCGTTGAAAAAATAACTTTCGCCCCGGGCAATATTATCAACAACATTGATATTGCTTAGCAAGCCATCAAAGACAGTAAGCCGCATGTGCTTTGTAGGTACACCCATGCCCAGGTGGGCCAGGAAAACCGCTGTGCCTATGGATTTAATAAAAGTACTTTTGCCCGCCATATTAGCACCCGTAAGAAAAAGGAAATTACTTTTTTGGCTAAGCTCTATATCATAGGCCACAGGCTGGGGCAGCATGAGATGATATAAGCCTGTAGCATGAATGAAAGGTTTTTCTTCTGCTATAAAAACCGGGAATACCAGGCTAAAATTTTTTACTGAGATAGCCATCGAGTACCAGGCATCGAGCATTGCATATATGCCAATAAGCTCGATCATCGCATTCCTGAAATTGTATTTTATAAAATGGGCAAAACTTAAGAACTGGTGCATACTGAACTGTGCCGCTGTTTCATGGTCATAAGCCATGCGCAGGTTCTCATTCTTTAATATGACTGCGGCCCTTTGTAATAGCTTCGCTAAAGGTATCGCTATGTCATCCGTTAAAAAAGTTTCTACCATTAGCTTCATTCCTTTTATGAAATCAACGCAATGTGTTATAGAGAATTTTATCAGAGAGAAATCTGGGCCATGCAAAAGCTTGTAACCGTAAGCGGTGAAAGAAGTGGCTTGTTTTGGAATGGGGTCTACCAGTGTTTCGTAAAAACGCTCTACCATTAATATGCTTCCATTGGTTATCCTCATGGGCCATGCGTCCAGGTTATTGTAAATGGTTTGTATGGTTTGCTGGATGCCTGTGATGGAATCTATGCTCGTAAGCGGGGTAGCAAACATTTTTTTCAGTGCCTCTTTTCCATTACTGGTGCGGGTGAAATTAAGCTTGTTGAATACGGAATATTCCTCTTCGTAATTGAATATGGCCAGGTCTGTGAGCGTTGTTTTGTCTGTTTCCATGATCAGTTTCAGCGATTGAATGCGAGTCTTTTTCCTTTTACAGATTCATTTACCAGGCTATTTGCATAAACCGGGTTGCCATTCACCATTGTTTGCATGATGCTATAAGGGAGCTTGATACCGGAGAGCGGGCTCCAGCCGCATTTGTATAAAATATTTTCATCTGTAATTTTAAAATCTTTTTTTTCTATCATTACAAGATCTGCGAAGTAACCTTCCCGGATGAAACCCCTGTCTTTTACCTGGAAACATTCTGCTACAGCATGGCTCATTTTTTCAACGATCTTCTCCATGGAAATATAACCCAACTCATAATAATGCAACATCATTAACAAGGAATGCTGAACGAGTGGAAGGCCCGCATGTACATGCTCGTAAGGCGGTTCTTTTTCGGATAAGAGATGTGGTGCATGATCGGTTGCGATGAGATCCAACCTGTCATCCAGCAAGGCTTTCCATAGAGCTCTTTTGTTCTGCGCTGCTTTTATGGCGGGGTTGCATTTGATCTTATAGCCAAGGTCTTCGTAATCGGATGCAGTGAAATGCAGGTGATGTACACAGACTTCGGCGGTGATCCTTTTTTCTTTCAATGGCATCATATTGCTAAAAAGTTGCAATTCTTTTTCTGTACTGATATGCAATACATGCAAGCGGGTATCATATTTTTTTGCCAGTTGAATTGCATTAAGTGTCGAAGCATAGCATGCATCTTCATTCCTTATGAGCGGGTGATCGGCAGGTGTCAACAGAGGCCTTAACCCTTTTAGGCGTTCGTAATTCTTTTTGATAATTTGCTCATCTTCACAATGTGTAGCAATCAATATTTCTGCCTCGCTGAAAATCCTGTTCAATGTACTATAATTATCCACCAGCATGTTACCGGTACTGCTACCCATGAAGATCTTGATACCGCAAATATTTTTTTTAAACTTATTTGTGCATAGTACTTCTTCGGCATTGTCGTTGCTGACGCCCATGTAAAAAGAATAGTTTGCTATGGAGCTGTTAGCTGCAATATTATATTTCTCCTGTAAAAGATCCTGTGTGAGTGCATTAGGGATAGTGTTGGGCATTTCCATAAAACTTGTTGTGCCGCCGGCAACTGCAGCCTTGCTCTCCGTAAAAATATCTGCTTTGTGTGTGAGGCCCGGCTCCCTAAAGTGTACCTGGTCATCTATTACGCCGGGAAATAAAAATCTCCCTTCTCCATCAATTTCTGTGACTGCTCCACTTACCTGTATAATGTTACCTATTTTTTCTATGCGTTCTCCATGCACCAAAACATCGCTGTTTTTTATTTTCCCATCATTTACCACTTGTATATTCTTAAAGAGATATTTTTGCATATCTTGAATGTAAGACTTAAAAAATTGTCCATGCAAATTATCAAAAGCTTTCTCAAACTACTTGCTTTTATTCTTCCTTTTACTGCTACCGCTCAATCTACTTACCTGAACCAGGGTGCCAAGGAATATCACTTCATTGAAAGATTGGAAATAAAGCAACAGAAAAATACTGACCTGAATTTTTCTACGCTGAAGCCATTTAACCGGAAATACATTGTACAGGAAGTAGAATTTTTAGACAGTGCAAGAATGGGATATAAAGACTCTACTGGTGTGGACATGCGCAAGGACTGGACTGACCTGGACCTGACGGCGGTAGATGAATATAACCTGAGAAGCCTGCTGATGAATAACAGCGAATGGGTAACAACTCCCCGTGAGGATTTTATGAGCAAGAAGCCCTTGTTTGGAACTTTTTATAAGACTAAGGCTAATATGATTGAAGTGAATAATCCTGATTTTTTCCTGGCTGTAAACCCGGTGCTACAAATACACCAGGCTGTGGAACCGGGATATGATGAGGGTATATTTTTAAACAGCAGGGGCGTTACACTGCGGGGTATGATAGCCAAGCGTATCGGTTTCTCTTCTTTTATTACCGATAACCAGGAACGAGGACCGAGGTTTTTCCAGCAGGAAGTGAAAGCCCTCGATGCTGTACCCGGTGTAGGTTTTTATAAACCCTTTAAAAAAACGGGTGTTGATTATTTTGATGGTCGGGGCTATATAACTTTCAATGCTGCAAAATTCATTGACTTCCAGTTTGGGTATGATAAGAACTTTATTGGTAATGGTTACAGGAGCTTATTTTTAAGCGATTGGGGGAACAGTTATTTGTTTGCAAAAATAAATACCCGCATCTGGAAACTGAATTACCAGAATATATTCATGGAATTAATGCCGCAATTCCATAAAAAAGGTGACTCTTTATTAGACAGGAAGTATGCAGCCATGCATCACCTGAGTATGAATGTAACGAAGTGGCTAAACCTAGGATTGTTTGAAGGTATCGTGTTCGGGCGCACGAATCATTTTGATTTTCAATACCTGAACCCGATCATTTTTTACAGGCATATTGAAGGCACC
>JBDSEE010000086.1:0-10392 GCA_039920245.1 Ferruginibacter sp. | reverse complement strand
GCTTTGGATACCAACCCTTAACCATGTCATTAGGTTCTCCGGGCGCACCATGGCAGCCGGAGCACATTTCAGTATAAGGTTTAAACCCTGACATTATTTTGGTACTATCTTTTAGATCATTGGGAACAATAATGCCCTTTAATCTTTTCTCTATCGAATTATGGGTTGTTATCTGGATAATTGATTTTGTTAGCTTGTTATGCGGAGCCAATTGGCTAATGTCGTATGCACCTGAAGATATATAAATATAAAATCCAAAAAATAAAACAACAAGGGTTAAGATAACGGTTACGATTACTTTTTTCATGTCATTTAAATTATTGTTAGAATTATATTTTAAAAAATTTATTGCATTTTAAAATGTTGACTTTTATCACATAGTGTTTGCCCTGTCTGCATACAAGTTGCTTATACAACCTGAAACTACAGCCCACTTGGTAAACTAAAGTACAATTTATAACTAGATCTGCAACAGAATTATGTCAAGCCTGGATTCAGTGGCCATGGCTTACTCCGCAAAATTTGCCTGCAGTATCTCCCTGTAAAATAACTTTACTGGCACTCTACGGCACTTATTGTTATTAGTTAAATCTATTTGCTGAAGTAGGAGCTAATGCTTTATCCAAAGTTGTCCACGTCGTTTATAATTGTGACTAGTCGCGAATAGTGTCTTTAATCCCATGTGCATTTCCACAATGCGGACAAACATGGCCATTATCTTTTTTTAACTTTCGGGATTCTTCTAAAAATCCCGAAGTAATAATACCAGCTGGTAAGGCTAAGATTGCCAGGCTCATCATAGATATAAGGCTTGTAATAATCTTGCCAGTTAGGGTAATTGGGATCATATCTCCATAACCCACCGTGGTTATGGAAATAATGGCCCACCAAATGGTAGCAGGTATACTGGAAAAAACCTCTGGTTGTGCCTGGTGTTCTGCAAAATAAACCAGGCATGCAGCCATCACAATCAGGAAAAGTATAAGTATCAGGCTTAACTTCAGCTCATTGGCCCGGGTTTTAAAAACATTGGTAATCAGCCGGGCAGATTTCATATAAGCGGTGAGTCGAAATAATCTCAAAAATCTTAATAAACGCAACATCCGTAATATCCTTAAGTCCAGTCCGGAAACTACATGAACATAAAAAGGCAGAATGGCTAATAAATCTATTATAGCTCCAGGTGACATCATGTATTTGAAGCGGCCACGAATGCTATGCGCATACCGGGGATCATGGTTACAGCTCCATACCCGCAACACATACTCAATAGTAAAAAAGATCACAGACGAGAGGTCGAAAATTCTGAAAAATGATTTGTAAGGCTGATAAATGGAATGCACCGTTTCCAGCATTACTGCAGCCACATTTAATATAATAAGGATAATGATAAAACCATTCAGCAATTTTACCCATTTGGTAACACCAAGCTCAGGATGCAATAACGAATGAACATGTTTTTTTGCTTTATAATACATGATCTCTATGGGTTTTGGTATGCTTAAAGTTAATTATAAAACTATATTCCCCTGAGCTGTTTATTTCCGGTTTCATTTTCGTCGCTCTCCTCCTCTCCCGACAGCCTCCCCCAAGCCCTTCATTAATTTCAAATATTACAGCAGAAACGCGTCGAAATATTCTGTAAGAGTGCGTGTTCCCATTGAAGATATAATTGTCATCCAAAGCCATTTGCTTGAGTCTCGCCGGAAAAGAAAAAGGATAACAGGCTCATACAAAATAATTTTCTTAACCCCACCCGAAACAAATTCCTAAAATAGATAATGCAGTGCTACGTCCACAATGATTAGCCCTTAACTTTACGCTCCTTATTAAAGTTGTAATTAGTAACTATTATTTATGAAACAATTGCCCGTCGGAATTTTTTACGAACACCCCCAATGGTTTAATAAACTATTTACCATCATGGATCAGCGGGGTATGAATTATCAAAAAATTCATGCTGCTTACCATGCTTTTAACCCGGCAGACAGCGAACCTTCATTCAGCGTTATTTTTAACCGCATCAGTTCTTCTTCCTATTTAAGGAACCACGGGCAGTGCATCTTTTATGCTAAGTCTTTTATTGCACATGTGGAGCAAATGGGGATTCCGGTTATTAATGGTTCCCGCTCCACAGCTGTAGAAACATCCAAAGCATTGCAACTGCTTCTTTTGAAAAAACTCAATTTGTCGTTTCCAAAAACCATTATTATCAATCACGTGTCACAGGTAGCAGCTGCGGCAAAACAACTACGCTACCCGATAGCAATAAAGCCGAATATTGGTGGAGCCGGTGCCGGGATTATTAAGTTTAGCAGTGAAGCTGCATTGGCAATCGCATTGGAATCTGGTGCAATACAATTAGGTATCGATGAAACTGCTTTGGTGCAGGAATTCATTCCTGCCCGGGGTGGCCACATCAACAGGGTGGAAACATTGAATGGAAAATTTTTATATGCCTTAAAAATATTTACTACTGGCGAAAGCTTTAACCTTTGCCCCGCTGAAATTTGCGCCGTGCCGGATGAACCGGAAGTTATGGGAGAAGCATGTATAATCAGTGCTGTAGAAAAAGGATTAAAGGTTGAATCATTTATTCCCGATGCTAAAATTATCAGCCAGGTGGAGCAAATTGTAAAAGAAGCTTCTATTGATGTGGGCGGTGTAGAATATATTGTGGATGACCGGAATGGAGATATTCTCTATTATGATATTAATGCGCTTTCTAATTTTATTGCCGATGCGGAAAATGTAATCGGCTTCGATCCCTTTAAAAACCTTGTGGACTTTATTAAAACTTACACGCTTTAAATTTTAGCATATGCAATTTGGATATTGGTTACCTGTATTTGGGGGCTGGCTTCGGAATGTGGAGGATGAGGGAATGGAAACAAGCTGGAACTATGTAAAAAAACTTGTGCAAAGAAGCGAGCAGATTGGTTATGACGTAGCCCTGATCGCTGAATTGTTTTTAAATGATATTAAAGGAGAAGAGGCGCCATCCCTGGATGCATGGACTACTGCCGCAGCATTGGCAGCTGTAACGGAAAAACTGGAATTGATGGTAGCTGTTCGCCCCACCTTTCATAGCCCTGCCATCCTGGCCAAACAAGCAGCTAATATTGCCCACATAAGCAATGATCGGCTGTCGTTAAACGTGGTATCATCCTGGTGGAAAGAAGAAGCATTAAAATATGGGATTGAATATGAAGCGCACGATGATCGCTATGCTCGTATGAAAGAATGGATAGAAATAGTAAATACACTGTGGCAAAAAGATCATCATACCCACGAAGGAAAATATTATACAGTAACCGATAATATTTTGCAACCCAAACCAGCAAAGAAACCCTTGATTTATGCAGGCGGGGAATCGGAGGCAGGAAAAAATTTAATTGCGCAGGTGTGCGATGGATACGTGATGCATGGCGACGCACCGGATGTGATAGCTACTAGGATCAACGATGTAAAACAGCGGCGGGAAAAATTAGGATTGCCCCCTATGAAGTATGGCATGGCTGCTTATGCTGTTATCCGCAACACAGATGCTGAAGTAAAAAAAGAATTGGATCGCATTACGAACGTAAACGGTTCTGCAAAGGGTTATAATAATTACCAGCAATGGCTTAATGGAACACAACTGGAAAAAAGAGTATCCCTGGAAGAATATTCTGTTTCAAACCGTGGACTGCGATCCGGGCTGGCAGGCACTCCTGCTCAGGTAACAGATCAAATTGAAAAATTTGAACAAGCTGGCGTAGATTTCTTTTTATTGCAATGCAGCCCACAGTTGGAAGAAATGGAAAGATTTTCTGAAGCCATCATTTCTTTTCAGCCTGCCTGATCTATACTTTGCCCTCTTTAAGAAAGCGCATGGAAGTTGCTTATGGCTTTGATTAAAAAAAAATTGCACATTGTTTTATTGAATGGTTGATGAATACAGTTAGGAAAAGGCATTTTGATGCTGGTTAGGTATTTGCAACATTCATACTCTAAATTCTTATATGATGAAGTCACTTCCCAGTTCTTTAATAACTGTCCTTGTATTGATAACCAGTTTTTCTTCCTGTGCAGCAAAAGCTGAAAAAAAGCATAAGAAAAAAGATAAGGAAGAGCAAACTACTTCAACAAACCAATCCAAAAATGTACCTGGTAATAATATTTCTTATGATTGCGATACTTCACTTTGGAAATATGTTTATAACAGGCAAAGGTTACAAGTAATGGTAATATGCAAAACAGTTACAGGGCTAATTGAAGAAAGCAGTGCAGACGAAGACGGTGACCAACACATGCTTTTAAAACTCGATAACGGACAGGAAAATTTGCTCACTAAAAGGAACATAAAGAAAAAGCAAGGCGACATGGTTATAGAAGCGGTATGTGCCAACAACACATCATTAGGTAAAGTCGGTAATACTTGCAATGGCTATATCAACAAAATAGAAATCCCGAAAATAGGCCAGCATGTAAAAGTAACAGGCAGCCTGGTTGTTGATACACATAACGGCTGGGCAGAAATTCATCCGATAACTAAAATGGAGATCATAAAATAAAAAGGAGGAAGACATCATGGTAATGGCTTTTGTACCTGGCGTTCTTGCTTTGCTACTTTAATGCGTGTTATCGTGTTGTTCAGGGTGTTAACGCAGCGCACCTCGAAGTTTTGATTAAGAAGGTCTGTGACTTTAAATAATGCTCCTCATAAATTTTCGTGTTATTCGAGCTGTTAGCAATTTGCTTTAATGTTCATTTTTTGTGGCTAAAATTGCATACAATCACGATAATCCCGTTAGAGCCGGCGTTGTTGATAAAGCAGAAGAATATAAAAGTTGCAGCGCTGCCGATTATTTTTATAGAAAGCAAATAGGAAAGGTAAGATTGAAAGAGCTGATCCTTTATCATTATCCTAATAAATAAATTTTGTTAGATTATAGTTTAGAGAAAATGCTAAGCAATCGGCAGGTAATGATTTAGAGAATCATTTTTATGTTTACTTCGAAGTGCGCTGCGCTAATACCGGGAACAGGTTTAATTTTGGGTTTATCTTTAAGCCTGTCTTCATTGAATTTTCAAGTATATGGTTGCTTATTCTCCCGCTTCTTCATTTGCCTGTAATTCAATATCAGGTGACAAATGAAAGTCAGTTTGTTTTATTTTAATGAGGATATGTTTTATAGAGGGAATAATTCCATTAAGCTTAGCTTTAATAATCACACCAATAGTTCCTGTAAAAATTAAGCCTAGTTGGTCAGCAATTTTCCTGGCTTTATAGTCATCTAAAATAAGCGTACTACCAGGCATTTCAAGAGCTAATGCTATCGCACTTGAGTCGCCTCTATCAATTTGCATTTCTAAAAGTTGTTGCCTGTATTTATCTTTTACGGCTGATATCTCTACCCATGCAGGAAGGGTTTCACCATATTCCAATGCTATGTCAGGTGTTGTTATAATGTTACCATACAATTTGTGTAAAAGCTCCAGTTCCCCAATTTTGGTCAAAACAATAAAACAACTGGTATCGGAAATAATTGTTTTATGCATTTGCGACATCACTGGATAAATCTGATGCAGGAAAATTGAAGATAGATACGTTGTGGCTACCTAATAATTCGGCAAAAGTCCGCTTTGACAGACCTGCAACTTCTGCAGCCTGGCCCAGGGAAAGTTTACCTTGTTCGTAAAGGCGTGTTGCAACAAGCATTGCAAGGTCCCGGTTATCTACATCTAAGGAATCTGGTATATTAAGTGTCAATGTTTTCATAGCTCAAATATAAAAAAAAATTATGTCTTTTTAATTACCTGTCTCCTCCGCCTTGGTTTGTGGCTCACGAAACAAACCAGGTAACCATGCTTAAATTTGCGTTTGTTGGAGACGGCAAAAGGTTTATAGCCTGCGCTCTAAACGCTTAAAGTAAAGGGGCATAAAAATATTTTAAAGCTAGCAATTCAGCTGCAAAAACTATCATCAATTCTATATTCCAGCATGCCGTAAGTATCTTCATGATCCACAATGGATGATTGAGGAATGACACTCAGCGGAGAAGGACTCTCAGGCTTTGATCGAACGCAAATTTGTACCTGAAAAAAAAAGATAACAACATTTGATTTAGTAATAAATACTTTCTTAATTTAAAGTCCTTTTTCAATATTAAAATTGGTAAAAATAAATATGAACATTGAGGTTAATTTCAAAGTTTATCCTGAGTACCTGTTGGTAGAATCGAAAGGCGAAATAAAGAATGAGAATGACTTAAGGGAACGCTGCAAAATGATCTTTGACGGGATACTTAGGCACGATAAAAATAAGGTTTTGATCAATGAGCCGGGCACACGATTCCCGAAACGGATATTAATGTATTATAACCTGGTAGACTTTTACATCCATAACTTTCCTCCCCATATCCGTTCATTAAAAATTGCTAAGGTCTTGTCAGAAGAATATAAAGAGATAGGCTATTTCTGGGAAACGGTATGCGTAAACCATGGGTTCCGGTATTTTGCTTTCACCTCAATGAAAGATGCAGAGAAATGGTTGGTTAATTAAACCTTTATTGGCGCCTGCAGATAGCTTTCAAAATTTTCAGGATGAGAGAATGCAAACTATAACCTGCTTTGCCAACTGCTGAAATTTCCCTTGTAACCTTATAAGCTAATAAGAGGCGTTCTGTGGGGAAAAATATGCTCATCTAACAACTTAGAGTATTAACTACTTTTTGGGTATAGGTTAATGTTTATCTAAGTTCTTTAACGCTGGTTAATAAACTGCATATAACACTATTCAAAAAGCTTCTGCTGCATGGATTGATGGCTATGCATATATAGAAAGTAGATTTAAATGCCACTCTGGATAAAGCTTTGCAATATGGGGACAAGGTGAGGCCTTTTATGGCCTGTTCCATATAAGGAATTCGCAATCGGGATCTAGGTTTATAAACAAGATACGCAGGCACACCCAAAAAAAACAATCCATTCATGATCGCAGCAACAAAAAGGGCTTTTGAGGAAGCCGGCAACCAGGTTTCTTTTATGACTGATTTTTTCAGTAAAATATTTTCAAGAGGCTTTGAAGGGAATGAATTTATACGCCAGTGTTTTATTATTGGATATAAGTCCTTGTCCCTGGTTGGTATTACAGGTTTTATTCTCGGCTTCGTAATGACACTTCAATCAGAACCTACTATGAAAGAATTTGGGGCAGAAAGTTTTGTCCCCGGCATGGTCGCCATTTCTATAATTCGTGAAATTGGTCCGGTCATTATCGCATTGATTTGTGCCGGTAAAATTTCATCCAGTATTGGTGCAGAATTGGGCAGTATGAAAGTGAGTGAACAAATTGACGCCATGGAAGTATCGGGTGCTAATCCTGTACAATACCTGGTCGTCACCCGCATTCTCGCATGCACCATAATGATTCCTTTACTTACATTAATGGCTGATGCTTTGGCACTCGTCGGTGGTTTCGCTGCATCTAATATCAGTGGAAACTATTCATTCTTTTTATACTTCCACAAAGCCTTTGCTTCCCTGTCGTTTGTTGACCTTTTTCCATCTTTTATTAAAACGATCTTTTTTGGTTTTGCCATTGGTTTTGTTGGATGTTACAAAGGTTATAATTCTAACAGGGGAACCGAGAGTGTAGGTTTAGCTGCAAATTCTGCTGTTGTAAATGCCTCTTTATGGATCATATTAATTGATGCTATTGCCGTGCAACTGACATCTGTTTTTGCTTACAATTAAAAACGATAATATAAATTTTGGATAAGACAGAACACAAACCAGACAAGACACAAAAAGTTATTGAGATGCGTCATATCAAAAAATCCTTTGGAACAAAGGATGTGTTGATGGACATAAATATGGATTTGTATAAAGGCGAGAACCTGGTGGTACTGGGAAAATCAGGTACAGGCAAATCAGTTACCATTAAATGCATGGTGGGGCTGCTGACACAGGATGAAGGATCGGCCGTCGTACTCGGAGAGGAAGTAAATGAATTATCATCAGATAAGTTAAAGGGGCTTCGGGCCAAAGTGGGATTTCTTTTCCAGAGTGCTGCTTTATATGATTCTATGACGGTGAGGGAAAACCTGGAATTTCCGCTTACAAGGGTTTTAAAACTAAAAGATGCTTCAGAGATCACTCAACGAATAGAAGAAGTGTTGGATGCAGTGGGACTGGCAAGTGCTATAGATGCAATGCCTTCAGATCTTTCTGGTGGAATGAGAAAGCGCATCGGGCTGGCCCGCACCCTTATTCTAAAACCAGAGATCATGTTGTATGATGAACCAACAACCGGCCTGGACCCTATCACATCAAGAGAGATCAGTGAACTGATATTGGAAATGCAATTGAAATATAAAATATCTTCTATTATCATTACCCACGATATGGCCTGTGCGCAAATAACGGCAGACAGGATGCTGGTAATGAATGAAGGTAAGATCGTTGCCGAAGGCAATTATGACGAACTACAAAACTCAGGAGATAATCTCGTGAGCTCATTTTTTAAATAACAGCAATGAATGAGCCTATCCAGGTGTTGAAATCAACTCAATGATAATAGGCAAATAAAAACTATAAAAGGAAACACATGAAAACAACAGCATCACAAAAAATTCGTATCGGGATATTCACCATTGTTGGCCTGGCTCTCCTGGTCATAGGTATCTTTCTCATTGGCAGGAACCAGAATATGTTTGGAGATAATTTTAAAGTGTATGGCACTTTTAAAAGCGTGGGTGGCCTGCAGGAAGGAAACAATATCCGGTTCGCCGGCATAAATGTGGGCACGGTGGAAAAGATAACAATCATGTCTGACACCATCATACGGGTAGACATGTTATTGGAATCTAAGATCAAACCCTTTCTTAAAACAAGTTCCCTTGCCACTATCGGATCAGATGGACTGATGGGCGATAAATTGGTAATGATCGCGGTGGGTGAGCCCGCCGCACCCTTACTCAGGGAGGGTGATAAAATAAAGACAGCTAATCCTCTTGACTTTGATAAGACCATGGTAAAGATTACTAAGGTGGCGGAAAATGCAGAGATCCTTTCATCGTCACTTGCAGGTATTACGGTTCAGTTAAGCCAGGGTAAAGGGAGCCTGGGGCGACTATTGTATAAAGATGACCTCGCCGTTGCATTAGAAGGCACGGTAAATAATATGAAGTCTATGTCCGGATCGCTGGCAGGTGTTACCAGCGAAATAAAAGCCGGTAAGGGATCTATCGGGCGGCTGATATATAGCGATGAACTCGCTAAAAGCCTGGAGGGTACGGCCGCCAATGCTAAAGTAACTATGTCCACGGTAAATGATGCTGCCTTTGGCTTTAGCGAGAATATGAAAGCCCTGCAGGGGAACATTTTATTTCGGGGCTATTTTAAAAGACAGGCAAAGGCAAAAGAAAAAGCAAAACAGGACTCATTGCAAAACACAGCAAGTGTAGAAGAAGTGGAATTGAATGAGAACGAGATCAAAGAAATTCAGGATGCAGCTGATAAAGCCGAACAGGATATTATTGCCAGGAAAACTAAAAAGCCAGCTATCATAAAAAAAGATTGATGCTTTAATATACAGGTTGGGGAAAGTATCCATCAAGCCCAGCTAACCTGCATATCTAAAAGGTCAAATCTGGACTGGGTTTAAATTAGACTGCTAAACAATTAGTTATCAAATAAAAACTGTTTAAATTATTTGCTTTTAATTTAATTATTTCTAATTTAGATTGAGTAACTGCTTATAAAACTAACTGTTTAAAATTGAACCGGAATAATCCCATAGTAATTATCGAAGATGATAAGGACGACCAGGAAATATTTACCCAGGCATTTAAGAACCTCGCTTACCCTAATGAAATAATATTTTTTTCAGATGGAGAGGCTGCACTTAAATACCTTCATAAATCTACAAGCGTCCCCTTCCTCATCCTATCAGATATAAACATGCCAAAGCTGGATGGTTTTGCTTTAAAGAAAATATTAAAAGAAGATGCTGTTCTTTCACAGAAATCTATTCCCTATTTGTTTTTTTCAACATCGTTAAATCAAAAAGCTGTTAAGGAAGCATACAATTTATGTGTACAGGGTTTTTTTGTAAAGGAAGACCGGCTGGATGAAATAGAAAAGACACTCCGTGCTATTATGGAATATTGGAAGCGCTGTGCCTCTCCAAATAACTATTGAATTCTTAGGCAAGATCCCATCCCAATTCTCTTTAAGAAATAAATAAAAAACAGGTTATACTCAAATGCGGCTAAGTTTGCCCTTGGAGAAAAAATGAGGGGCCATATAGACATATAGCCCCGTTTTTAAATCTATATTTTTAGAATACCGATGAGTTAAAAACATATTCTGTGCCAGATTCTAAAAAAGCATTTTGTTTTAAAA
>JBDSEE010000085.1:0-12703 GCA_039920245.1 Ferruginibacter sp. | reverse complement strand
ATTTCGCCGCTGTTGATGCCTATTGACACCATTGCTTTAAATCCAATTTCTTCATTCAGTGCAGGCAATGCCGAAATTTTTGACTTTACAGCAAGTGCGGCATCTATAGCCCGGTCCAAATGATAATCTCCACGGAAAACTGCCATGATAGCGTCGCCGATAAACTTGTCGATATATCCACCTTGTGCAATGATCTCTTTTACCATCACATCAAAATAATTGTTGAGCATTTTCACTACTGTATCTGCAGGTGCATTTTCACTGATGGATGTAAAACTGCAGATGTCAAAAAAAGCTACAGTTGCTTCTATTGTTTCATTAGCTATGAGGGAAGATTCAAATTCACGGCTACCCATAAAGTTGAGGACCGTTTCATCCACGTACATTTTAAGAATATTATTTTCCTTAATCGCCTTCATGGTTTCCCGCATTTGCTTTACATGCTTAATGGTTTTTTCCATCGTTAGATCCAAATCCTCAAAATTTACAGGTTTGGTTATGAAGTCAAATGCACCACGGTTCATAGCAGTCCGTATGTTTTCCATATCGCCGTAGGCTGAAACGATCACAGCTTTTAATAAACCATTTTGATCGGCCAGCCTGCTAAGTAATGTAAGGCCATCCATCTCGGGCATGTTTATGTCACTCAAAACAACATCCACATCTGTATGATGTTCCAACTGCTCTAATGCATGCTTACCATTAATAGCAAACACAAATTCATATTGATGATCTCTTATCTTCTGGCGAAACTTCTGACGGATTAGCGTTTCCAGGTCCGTTTCATCATCTACTACTAATATTTTAGACATCAGCTTTTTATTTTTAATTTTTCTTTTAAAAGGGCAAAATCAACAGGTTTGGTCAGGAAGTCATCGGCACCTAATTTTTTTGCAGTGGTAAAATTCTCTTCATCTCCATAAGCAGTTATCATCATCACAACGGGTGGAGGCTTATGAAATTTGTTCTTGATGTGCTCCAATAGTTCCAGGCCGCTCATGCCAGGCATGTTAATGTCGGATAAGATAAGCACCGCTTCATGCTCAAGCTTATTGAGATAGACCAATGCTTCTTCTCCGGAGAATGCAAATACAAACTCCATTTCAGCATTTTTTATCTCTTTCCTGAAGCGTTGTTCAAATAACGTTTTCACGTCATGTTCATCATCTACAACTAAAATTTTCATCTTATCTTTTTATGTTGGTTAATATTTTGATCATAAAAACTTATGCTCACGCCGGTAACATAATTATAAATTCTGTTCCAGCCTCATCCTCATTCAGGCCTTCATTTTCTTTTGTACGTACTTTTATTTCTCCTCCATGTCCCTTAGTGATTATATCATAGCTCATACTTAGTCCCAACCCAGTTCCTTTACCTGTAGGTTTAGTTGTAAAGAAAGGTTGAAAAATTTTATCTAATACATTTTGTGGTATGCCGTTGCCATTATCAGAAACAGAAATCAAAGCCCCCCTGCCCTGCGAAAGGTGGGTCATCGAAGTTTTTACGGTTACTGTGGGTTCATAATTATCGCCAGATTGCTTTTTCTTTTCATCAACAGCATAGAAAGCATTTGTCAATAAATTCAAAATTACTCGTCCAATATCCTGCGGTATAATATTGATTTTGCCAATGGAATTATCAAAATCAGTTTTAAATGTTGCATTGAATGATTTGTCTTTTGCCCGTAACCCATGATAGGAGAGGCGCAGGTACTCATCACACAATGCATTGATATCAGTTAATTCCTTTACACCGCTGCTGCTGCGGCTGTGTTGTAGCATTCCTTTTACAATTGAATCGGCACGTTTGCCATGAAAAATTATTTTCTTTTCATTATCATTTATATCAGTCGCCAAAGTTATTGCTTCATCTACGTTTCCTTTTGACAATGCTTCCTTCATTTCAGCAATAAGCTCCGAGTTGATCTCTGAAAAATTATTGACGAAGTTTAACGGGTTCTGTATTTCATGCGCAATGCCAGCAGTGAGTTCTCCAAGGCTAGCCATTTTTTCTGATTGAATAAGTTGTGTTTGAGTTGATTTTAAATTGGAAAGGGTTAATTCTAAAACCTTGTTTGCTTTAAGTTTCTGGAAGTTGTTGCGGTATAGGATTAATCCAACCAACAAGAAGATGCTTAAAGCTCCTAGCATCATATAGTTCCTGATCTTGTTTTTTGACAGAATCTTTTCCTGCTCCAGTTCCTGCAATCGTTGCTGTTCGTTAAATGAAAGTTTTTGGAATTCTGATAAATTTTTGATATCGGCCTGGTAAGGACTATCATTTGTAATTAAGGCTAGGCCCTTCAGACTGTCGGGATTTCCTTTTTGGGAAAATGCTATTACCGGTATTAACAACAACAAGAGTATATTTAATTTTCTCTTCATGCAATTAGTTAGTTTGGTGAAGTGATTTAACTAAAAACTGGCTTTCTTCGTTTTTTTTAGCGCCACTTTTAATTCACCACTAAGTGGATGAAATCATTCACAATTTAAATGTAATCATTTTTATGTTTCCTAATTTAAATAGCAGGACAAGCCATCCTACCGGTGTGGCTACGAAGGAAACCCCGAAATATTTCAAACGATATTCTTTAAGTTTTTATCAAAACAAATATTTTTATTTTCTTCGGTAAAATATGCGGTTTGCCACAATTATTTTATGAATTTATTCCTACCTTCCTTTGAACAAATGCTTTATGAACGATATTACAGAACACCGGAGAAGATCCTTTTTTCAAAGTGATCAATTTCCTGTTCCGGGATCTCCTGAAGAAAAACTTATTTTTAACGGTATCCAGGAAAAATTAAATGAGCAGTTTGTAAAAGTGTTTCCAGATAAACTTGCGGCACGGACCGTGGTTATTATCCCATCACTTTCGCTGGACCAGGAAATCCTTTCTAAAATAAAAGGCTCAGTGCATTACGAGGAGCGAATGCTTTGCCTGCTTATGCTGCTTCGGATGCCGCTTACCAATGTTATTTATGTTACCAGTATTCCAATTTCTGAAGTTATTATAGATTATTACCTGAGTATTTTACCCGGTATTACGGGGTACCACGCCAGGAAAAGACTGACAATGATCAGTTGTTATGATGCATCCTGCAAACCCCTTACTCAAAAAATACTTGACCGTCCCAGGCTTATTAAAACTATCAGGCAAAGCATTTCTGATCCCGCTTCGGCTCACCTTACTTGTTATAACATTACTTCCCTGGAAAAAACATTGGCAGTGCAATTGGGCATCCCCTTGTTTGGAACTGACCCGGATAAATTTTACGAGGGTTCAAAATCCGGAAGCAGGAAAACATTCAGGGCAGCAGGGGTAAACCTACCCGATGGTTTTGAAGACCTTAATACAAAAGAGGATATTGTCAAAGCGCTTTCTGCGTTAAAAAGAAAATATCCTGATATGCGTAAGGCTGTTTTAAAGATGAATGATGGCTTTAGTGGTGATGGGAATGCTATTTACCGTTTTCCAGAACTGGCTGTTGATGATGAACTGGAAAAAAATCTAGCTGCAACATTAATGTAACATGTAAAGCCAGTGTCTCATAATGTGACGGAGGAATTATTTTTTGAGAAATTCAATGATATGGGCGGCATAGTGGAAACGTTTGTAGAAGGGGATATAAAAATGTCTCCATCAGTTCAGTGTGTGATCAACCCAAATAAAAAAATTGATATCGTGAGTACCCATGACCAGTTATTGGGTGGTGATGAGGGGCAGATATTCATCGGTGCAATATTCCCTGCCGACAACGCCTATTGTGCATCCCTTGCAGCTGCAGGTAAAAAGATCGCAGAGGCGCTTATAAATAAAGCTGTAATGGGAAGATTTGCAATAGACTTTATTTCTGTAAAGCAGGCTGATGGCAGCTGGAAGCATTATGCCATTGAGATCAACCTTCGAAAAGGCGGTACCACACACCCATTTCTAATGCTTCAATTTTTAACTGACGGTATTTATGATGCTGATACCGGTGAATTCATAACTGCCGGTGGCAATAAGAGATATTATTTTGCTTCGGATAATGTTACCAGTGAAAAGTATATTGGATTGACGCCGCCCGACCTGATAGATATTGCTATGTTCAATTCACTTATGTATGATGGCGCCGCACAGGAGGGTGTTATGTTTCATCTCGTGGGTGCACTGTCTGAGTTTG
Organism: Ferruginibacter sp.; assembly: GCA_039920245.1. Classification (GTDB taxonomy): domain Bacteria; phylum Bacteroidota; class Bacteroidia; order Chitinophagales; family Chitinophagaceae; genus Ferruginibacter. The sequence goes on along the minus strand of JBDSEE010000085.1, from coordinate 8,534 downwards.
GCAAGCTCGGGATGGTTTGCATTGCAAGCAGTGCCCAACGGGCAAAAGATTTTTATGATAAAGCCATTGCTGTACTGGATTTTGAATGTTTATGAAAAATTTCAAAACTTATATTGGCAATGTGATTATAAACTCTGAACCTATATTTTCATTTGTATCTACTTTTAGCTCTCCACCAAGTCCTTTAGTTATGATATCATAGCTTAATGATAAACCCAATCCAGTTCCTTGTCCTGTTGGTTTGGTAGTGAAGAAAGGTTGGAAGATTTTATCTAAAACTTTTTGTGGAATGCCGTTGCCGTTGTCACTCACTTTTATTGTGACCTCACCCCGGCCCTCTCCAAAGGAAAGGGAGAGGCTTGTACTGACTGTTACTGTTGGCTCATACGCTTTACCGGCTTCGGCAGGCTCATCCTGACGGGTTTTCTTTTTTTCATCAACTGAATAAAAAGCATTATTTATCAAATTCAAAATAACCCTTCCAATATCCTGTGGAATGATATTTATGTTGCCGATGGAATTATCAAAATCTGTTTTCATTGTTGCATTAAATAATTTGTCTTTTGCTCTTAATCCATGATAGGAGAGGCGCAGGTATTCATCGCATAAAGCATTGATATCTGTCGGTTCTTTTACGCCACTGCTGCTGCGACTGTGCTGCAACATTCCTTTTACAATAGCATCAGCACGCTTGCCATGATGATTTATTTTTTCTTCATTGTTTTTTATATCATTTGAAATTGCAATGATGTCTTCAATTTTTCCAGTCTTCAACTCCTGTTGCAATTCGTCTATTAACTCTTTATTTACTTCACTAAAGTTATTTACAAAGTTTAAAGGGTTCTGAATTTCATGAGCAATGCCTGCTGTGAGTTCACCCAGGCTTGCCATTTTTTCAGATTGGATAAGTTGAGATTGAGTGGATTTAAGATCTGTAAGTGTGGCTTCCAGGATATTATTTGCTTTTTGTTTTGATTTGAAACGATAATAAATAACTCCCGCTAAGAGTAAAACCAGAACGATTATTCCAAAAGAGAAATTCCTGGTGAGAGACGAAAGTTTATTTTCGCCTTGCAGTTTTGTAATAGAAAGTTCTTTGGTATTCATTTCCTGTTCGGTTTCAAAACTTACGCTGCTATATTTCCTCTGATCCGCCAACAAACTATCTTGTAAAGCAATATATGTTTTATACACTTGCCTGGCGGCATTACCATCTCCAACCTTTTCATTCAGGTCACCCAACAATTTATAATCTCTTAATTTATCCAGGCGGTTCCTGTCTAACCAAACAATATCTTTTTTTAATAATTCTATGGCATCTGCAAACTTATTTTGCTTAATACGTATCATCGCCAAATAATAATCGGGAGCAAGGGTTCCGGCCTTAGGATTCACAGGTAATTTTGCGTCACGGATAATCTGCCAGCAATTTTGAACAAGTCTTTCAGCTTCTGCCAATTCTCCTATCTTGATTTTATAAAGGGTTCGAATTTGTATGCTGAAAGCCAAATAATCACTTTGCTTTGTAGCTTCTGCATCCTTAGCTGATATATCAAGGTATGTGCTAACACTGTCCAACTCACCCGCTAATATTTTGCCCCATGCCAACTGCGATAAAAAAGCGGAAATACCCAAACCTTTTGTTTGTGTAAAAAAGTAATTACAGGCAATTTCAGAATATTTTATGGATTCCCTATAGTCTCCTTTAACTAAAAGATATTGACCTATTACGCTGCTATTGTTTGACCATATATTTAACCCTGTTGGATGGGTAAATAATACGGAACTAACATTTCTACTATAGCCGTAGTCTTTTTGAGCAGATGGATACATGTAAAGAATTGACTTTTTCATATTATAGATTGCCTGGTCTATTAATCCACTCGTTCTGTAAAATCCACCTAACACATAATAACAGTTCGCTAAGCCAATGGAATCATTTTTTAATTTATACTCTTTCAGTTTTTCAGTAAAGAACTTAAACCCATCTTCAAGTTTGTCGGAGTTGCGATAGGGTATTCTCAATTGTTTTAAAAATCCACTTTTAATAACTATGTCTTTGGGAGCATCACTTTTTTCTAATTGTTCAAATTGATATTTACCATACTCAATGGCTTTGTACTTATCAGCGTTTGATAAATTTACCATGATGGCAAGCCGAACTGCGTAACTAAAGTAGTGATCTAAATCCCCTTTCAATTGTAAACCTGCCTTTTCAAATGCAGTAATTACAGAATCGTTTAAAGTTGTTTTCGCAATTAATTCAGCGGCTTTTACAAAAACTGCTGTATCAATTCTATTTTTTTGATCACTTTGCTGCAGGATTTTTATAATAGAATCAACAAGGCTTTTCTGGGCAGAACTGTCATTTGTAATTCCATTGAATAGCATTAGCAACAGAAATTTTAAAAAGTATAATTTTCCTTTCATTACTAAGTTTATAAAGGTAATTTAATAATAAATGTCGTTCCTGCCTTTCCGGCAGTCGAGCCTTCTCCCCGTGCCACCAGGTCATCCGGCAGGAACTCTTTTGTTTCCACATTCAGTTCACCGCCATGTGCTTTTACTATGTCATAGCTTAATGATAAACCCAATCCTGTTCCTTGTCCAGTCGGTTTGGTTGTAAAAAATGGTTGAAAGATTTTATCTAATACTTTTTGTGGAATACCGTTGCCATTGTCGCTGACTTTTATTATGACCTCACCCCCAACCCCTCTCCCAAGGACAGGGGAGCGGCTTGTGCTAACAGTAACTGTTGGCTCATATCCTGGAATGTTCAATTTCTTTTTTTCATCCACTGCATAAAAAGCATTCGTCAATAAATTCAAAATAACCCTTCCAATATCTTGTGGAATGATATTTATTTTTTCAAGCGATTCCTCAAAATCGGTTTTGAAAGTTGCATTAAAGGATTTGTCTTTTGCCCTCAGGCCATGATAGGAGAGGCGTAAGTATTCATCAGCCAGTGCATTGATATCGGTGGGTTCTTTTATACCACTGCTGCTTCTTGAATGCTGGAGCATTCCTTTCACAATAGCATCGGCTCTTTTGCCATGGTGATTTATTTTTTCTAAATTTTGTTTTACAGCTGCTGCAATTGCTTTTGCTTCGGTAATATCGCCTTTGTCTAATTCAATATTCATTTCATCAATCAACTCATTGCTTACTTCACTAAAATTGTTTACAAAGTTCAACGGGTTTTGAATCTCATGGGCAATGCCTGCGGTTAACTCACCAAGGCTCGCCATTTTTTCCGATTGGATAAGTTGTGATTGGGTTGATTTAAGATTAATAAGTGTTTGTTCGATTACTTTATTTTTTTGCTGAAGGAGATTCTTAGCATTCTTTTCCTTCCTGTTACTGCGATAAAGAAAAAAGGCAATAAGCAGAAGCATGGCCAGGCCTGCCATCAATGCATACTGCTTAAATTTGTTTTGATATTCAATCTTTGTAGCTTCAATTTCTTTTTGACGTTGCTCCTCGTGAGCAACCAATGTTTGAACTGCCTGTAGATTTCCTGTGCCAAACAAACTGTCTTTATATGCATCTGCAATTTTAAGATACCTGAGCGACGCTTTAGCATCAGTTGACTCATACAGTTCTGACAGCAGTGCAGCGGCTTCCTGGATTGTTTTCTTTTTAGAAATTAATGTTGACTCTTCCAATCCTTTTGTTGCATAATAGATTGCAGAATCACTTTGGTTAACAAGGCTAAAGAAAATGGCAATTTTATTGTATGCAGATGCTGAAGCCCTCCGTTCATTATTTGTAAGAGAACTCTGCAGACTTTGTTTGTAGAATTTTAAGGCCTCAACATTTTTTCCTGATTTCATTTGGATGTCTCCTAAAGCTGCATAAACCAATGGCTCTTCTCGGTTAATTTTTTTAAAATGCCCGATGGACTGTTGCTCATAAAATAAAGAAGAATCTAATTGATTCATTTCTTTAAAGGCAATACCCAAATCATACTTAGAGTAAGCTAATCCTTCTTCACTTCCATAAGCTTCAGCATTTGCCTTTTGAATATGTAAATAATGCAGGGCTTTTGTGTAGTCTTTTAATATGATGTATGTTTCGCCAATAGCATTCAGAGCAGCTCCGGTTAAACGCTCTAAATGGTAAGTCTTTCCAATCTCCAATGCTTTAAATGCCAGTTCCAGCGCTTTAGGTAAATTGCCCAGTTGCTGCATGGTAAGGCCCATAAACGATAAAGCCAATATTTCTCCCCTCGGGTAATTAATTTGTTCTGATAATTTTAAAGCCCGTTGACCATATAAAAGAGAAGAATCAGTATTTCCCAAACGATATATATAACACAAACCTATTTGAGCCTTAATGCGACTTGTATCATCTTTTGCAATAGCCAATTGATGTTGTAAATCTGTAATTTCCTGCGTGCTTTGCGTAAAGGCATTGGCATATCCAAAAAGTAGAAGCGTAAGGAATAATATTTTTTTCATTATGTTGATTAGACAGGTAATTGAATAATAAATGTGCTGCCTTTGCCTTCAGTTGTTTCCACTTTCAACTCTCCACCATGTCCTTTGGTAACAATATCATAGCTCAAACTCAATCCCAATCCTGTTCCTTGTCCGGTAGGTTTGGTGGTAAAGAATGGTTGAAATATTTTATCTAATACTTTTTGTGGAATGCCGTTTCCATTATCTGTAACTTTTATTTCTACTTTATCATTTATTTTTTTTGTACTGATGGAAACAGCTGGTTCGTAATTTTCAATTCCTAATTTCTTTTTTTCATCCACTGCATAAAAAGCATTCGTCAATAAATTCAACACAACTCTTCCAATATCTTGTGGAATGATATTTATTTTTTCAAGCGATTCATCAAAATCAGTTTTGAAGGTTGCATTAAAAGATTTATCCTTTGCCCTTAATCCATGATAGGAGAGGCGTAAGTATTCATCACATAATGCATTTATATCGGTGGGTTCTTTTTGTCCGCTACTACTGCGGCTATGTTGAAGCATTCCTTTCACAATAGCATCGGCTCTTTTGCCATGGTGGTTTATTTTTTCTAAATTCTGAATAACATCATTGGCTAATTCTTTTGCATCAACTGAATCGCCATTGTCTAATGCAGTTTTCATTTCATCCAGTAATTCTTTGCTTACTTCACTAAAATTATTTACAAAGTTTAACGGGTTCTGAATTTCATGGGCAATGCCCGCTGTGAGTTCACCAAGGCTTGCCATTTTTTCTGATTGTATCAATTGCTTTTGTGTGGCCTGCAATTCTATTAAAGCATCTTCGGCTTTTTGTTTGGCTTCTTTAATAGCTATCAAATCCTGTTCGGCCTGCTCGGCATGTGCCTCAGCAATTTTTAAATCATTGAAACGGGTAAAGGTGAGATTGAATACAGCCGCAAAACGTTCAAGTAATTGTATAGTTTCATTTCCCTGGCCGTCTGGTGAAGCCATACCAATAAAACCTTTAGAGAAATACGCCACACTCTGCACCCGTCTTTTTTGTGTAAGGCCAGCTTTGAAAGGAATATGCATCACGTCGTTCAGATAATGAAAATAATCTTCCAGTTCCTTTCCTTCCATATCCACTATTACCGATTTTTCTTTTGCCGCCCAGCCGTCGTACAGTTTTTTTACAGATGCGTTTTCATTTTTATTGAACATGAATTTTTGACCCACCTTGGTACCATCTTCATCCGTTGCCCACATTTCCATATCGCCGCTTTCATCTTTTACTATGCCGATGTATAAACGGTTTGGCTCAATACCGAGACCAATGAGTTGTTTAAAAACTTCGGCGGCAGTTTCTGCCAGTTCATCACTTTTTTGCATGGCCAGTGTTCGGCTTCGTACTTTTTCTAATCCTGTTTCAATTTGTGATTCCCTTGCCTGTGCTTCTGCTTTTTTCAGATCGAGGAAACGGGTATAGGTTTGTTCGAATACTTTTCCAAAGCGTTTAAGTATGTCATTATCCGTGTCTGAAAAATTTTCACCAAAATGGTTGATAATAAAAATGCTGGTGTGTTGAGATACACAACACGACCGTGTATATCCTCCCGGACTTGAAAGTGTTTCATTTTTCTGTTTGACATCCAGCTTTGACCATGGCTCATACTTTAATATAAATTTAAAAAATTCATACTTCTCTTTTTGTGTGTATTCTTCCATAAAAAATCCCGGGCCTTTCTTTATCCTATTAATGAGATTTGTACAAAATGGCTTTTCATAAATGGGAAGATGTACTTCTTCAGTCGTATCTGCCGTTCCGCCTGAGCCCCAACAGCGAAGTTTGTTTTCAATGTCGCTATTAATCGCAATAAATGAACCTCCATTAACAGCGATATTTAAATTGAGTAATTCCTTATGCACCGTATGAATGACGCTTTGTAATTCGGAAGTATTGTGCATAGCAAGACTTCGGGAACGTACCCTTTCTAATGCAGATTCTATCTGCGCTTCTCTTGCCTGTGCTTCTGCTTTTTGCAGATCAAGAAAGCGGGTATAAGTGCCATCGAACACTCCGGCAAATCGTTCTAACAACCGATGTGATTCCTCAGACAAGGGAGTATTGCTACCCAGCGCCAGCATTCCTTTAGAGAAATACGCTGCATAGAGAATACGCCGTTCATCTTTTGAAACTGTGGTTGAAAACATTTCCGATTTAACCAATTCATTCCGGTAAAGATTATAGACTTGTATTTCGTCACTGTTCAATTCTACCAACAATGATTTCTGCTGTGCTTTCCATCCCCTGTAGATTTTATTCATTACCGTCGGCTCATCAATACTATGCCGGAAGGATTGCTGTAGTTGGCTCCCCTGGACTGTGGCGAACACTTCCACCACATTTTCAGTTTCCTTTACGATGCCAATGGTCAGTTGTTCAACAGGCTCTCCTAATTCTTTCATTTGCTGAAAAAGAATCTGAGAAGTTTCATGCAATTCTTCGCTTTTTTGCATGGCCATTGTTCTTGAGCGAACTTTTTCCAATGCATATTCAATCTGTGCTTCTCTTGCTTGTGCTTCGGCTTTTTGCAGATCGAGAAAACGTTGGTAAGCTATTCCAAATTCATTTGCAAATTTTATAACGATTTGCTCTTCTTCTTCCGTAGCCTTCCGTGTTTGATTCATTCCAATATAGCCAAACGGGTGTTTACCTGCAGTATGATAAATACCATCCGGATAATCATTTGGTGTAATACGTGAGCCTTCGGGCATGGAAGCAAATGATTCATGAAAAACCTCCCACACCTGTGGCAATATTTCTTTAGGAAAATGAAGCCGGTTTATTGAAAGTGCTTTGCTTTGTTTCCAGGTGTCAACAGTTTCTTTCCAGGTATCCATAGCATCAAGGTCAACTGTCTGTTCTCCAAAACTCCTGTCTCCAAATTTCCCGGTTTCCCTAAAAGTAAAGCTGTTGTTTTCCAGATCCATTACAGTCATATGGGTTGACATTGGGAGAATTCCCAGCACATCAAACTGGTCGCACAAAACAGCCAGCACTTCATCCAGTTCGTCAGAATGATGCATTGCCATAGCCTTACTCCGCACCCTTTCCAATGCCAGTTGAATCTGTGCTTCTCTTGATTGTGCTTCGGCTTTTTGCAGATCCAGAAAACGGGTATAGGTTTGCTGAAACACTTTTCCAAAACGCATGAGCGTTGCGTTGTCTTCATCCGAATAAGGAATGCCTTCAAAATTTTCGATGTACAAGCCAACATTCTCTAATAATACAGTCGATATGGCAAGACCAGGGCAGTTAAAATAAAATTTTTTTGCTTCTTCAGGCAGGTCGGGGATATACTTAAAAAGGTCCCGGTAAAAACTATTCTTGTCTTCGAAATTTAAGTTAGTAGCAAAGAAATCCCATCCCTTCTCCTTTGCTTCATTAAAACTATTGTAATACTGACTGTCAAAATAGGGTATGGTTAACTGAGAGGGAACGCCATGTTTGCTGGCAATCCAAATAAGGCGATCATCCCTTAGTTTATAATCCATTACAAAACCTGTATGCTCAGTATTGACATTTAAATGAACGAATTGCTCATACACAACCTGGATCACTTCTTTTAACTCTTCACTTTTTTGCATACCCATGGATCTGCTCCGCACTTTTTCCAATGCAGCTTCTATCTGTGCTTCCCGGGCCTGTGCTTCTGCCAATGAAATATCTATATATCGTTGATAAGAAAGGCTAAATACATTCCTGAAACGTTTCAGCAATGCAATTTTTTCGGCATTAATTGCACCAAAAGTGGAAATTCCAATGGAGCCGATACCAATAGAATAGAAGTAATAATACAAGCCTTTATTATTATCAAGCCTCGGGTCATCTTTTTCACCAATACGTTTCCTGAATTTTTTCCATTCCTCCAGGTCTTTGCCGGTAAAATATGTTTCTGAAAAGGCATCGTTGGCACTCCTTATCTTCTTTATTTGTTTTTCAACCAGCGGATGAATATTATACAGCAGGTGATTAGTGCTTTTACCAATAGCATCAGAATAATCATAGTTTATGAAAGAACTGTCTGCATCATGGTGGATGTTTATC
>JBDSEE010000084.1:0-12646 GCA_039920245.1 Ferruginibacter sp. | reverse complement strand
AAGAGAACGCAGGGTGGGGGCGGAATAGGTCAATAAAGGCTTATAAATATTCATAATTGTAAGGCAACGGGATTAACTCCTGTTGCCTTATTTATTTTAGAAAAATCTCTACAAGAATCTGGGAATTATTACTATGTTTTTTATAACAAGTATGAGTAATATTTGCACTTTATCCAGATATCCCTTGTAAAAAATTAACCCTAACTGAAATGATAAGATTTCTACCCCTGCGAAATGCAGTAAAATATGCCGTAGGTTTTTTATTTCTCTTTTTCGTTAGCATATCGAGTACATTCTGCCAGGAATCCATGCGGGCAAGCCTGTATATTTCAGATGCCAATGGCCTGACTTTAGCAGACGGAAATTTTACAAACTATGACGACAACTACTGCAACTGCGTAGATTGGGATGATGCATGGAAAATGAATAACCCAGGGGAAAATTTTGCAGTAGTGCGAGATGGAACTTCCTTAATTGTAGAGCGTAGAAAAATTGTTTGCTTACGAGATACAACTACTTTTAAAATATGGAATCTACAACAGGGGCGAAACTACCAAATCGCAATCCTGACACAGTATTTAGACCATCCGGGATTAATTGGATATCTAAAAGATAATTATCTGGGTACATCTGTTCCTGTAAATCTAAATGGGTCATCTTCCATAAATTTTATTCTTGATGCTAATCCTGCATCCGGAGATCCAAATCGTTTCCAGCTTTTTTATGAAATGATCCAGAGTCCTTTGCCTGTACAATTTACCAGGGTTCTATCTTATCGTAACCACCAATCTGTAACAATTGAATGGAGTATTGAAAACGAAATTAATATTGATAAGTACATAATTGAGAAAAGTATAGATGGTAATAATTTTACAAAGCTCACCGAATCGCTTTCTGATTTGTTTAAAAAGGGGCAATACCGGGCCATTGACCTGCAACCCAATTCTACAGAATCCTTTTACCGGGTTAAGGCAATTGGCATTGATGGGAAAATACAGTTTAGTGAATTGACTAAACTAAGTTGCCAAACACTGGACTTAAAATCGGGAGTAAACATTTACCCTAACCCGGTATCGAATAAAACCATGAACATACAATTGACCAACCTGCGAGCAGGTAACTATACTTTGCAATTGATAAATAATGCAGGTATAGTTACGAATGTAAAGAGCCTGGGAACGTCCGGAAGCAATGTTAGGATTAGTATTCAATTGCCGGCTGATTTAACCCCCGGTTTATACCAATTATTGATGACAGGAGCTGGAAACATTCGTATAACTACGAACGTAAACATCCTTTAAAGAAAAAGGTTAAGTACGTGCCGGTAGTTTTAGGTGTGCCAGTAAAAGAAAAGAGAATGTTTAAATAATATTTATTTTATTTCTTCGTTCATATTACGAATAAAACCAAAAACGAATTCCAATATTTCTACACCCCTAATCAGTGCGGATGCATTGACTGAAAAACCAGCGTATGAATATCCTCTTTACACACATGAACAAATTAGGAACATGGCTTATTGTCGTGTTACTTTTTACAAGCTTTACTTCTTCAGCACAACAAACTTTACGGAGCAATGTTTTTGTAGTAGCTAATGATGGCACAAGAACTTTGATTGATGGTAACCTTACCATTTACGCAGATGCTTACTGCAATTGTGTAGACTACGATGATGCATGGAAAATGACAAATCCTGGTGAGAACTGGGGATTGTTACGTAGCGCAACGACTCTTGTTGTAGAAAGAAGGAAAATAATCCCTTTAACGGATACAACTTATATCCGTATGTGGAATATGCAGCAGCGGAATTATGCAATGCAGGTAATTGGCCGCAATCTGAATCATCCTAATTTAATAGGATATGTAAAAGATAATTTTACAAACACTTCAATACCAATTAATCTAAATGATACCAGTTATATAAATTTTTCAGTTACCAGTAATTCAGCATCTTCTGCCCAAAATCGCTTTTCTATCATATTTGAAAGTACCCTGCAAGGTCCAGTTCCAGTTTTGTTCACTGGCATCAGGTTATCCAGGAAAGATGCTGTAGTGAACGTAGAGTTTGGCGTCGATAATGAAGTTTCTGTAATGGATTATACATTACAGCATTCTGAAGATGGGTTTTATTTTAAAGACATAAAACATATACAACCGGCTAACAATGGTAGTAGCATGAATTATAAAGAAGATGCTGGCCCATGTGCCGACGGCGATAATTTTTATAGAATCAGTGCTTTGAATAGTGAAGGCAAAACTTCATTTAGCCCGATAGCCAAAATTGCCGGACCAGGCGCTGGTATTGGTATTGCCGTGTATCCTAATCCTGTTGTAAATAAACAAGTACAGGTGCAATTGGCTTTTACTACTGAAGGTAAATATCAGGTAATAGCAATTAGTTCTACAGGGTTGAAATATAAGTTGGGAACCATTCAGGCTAATGCAGTACAAAGTTCACACACAATAAATCTTCCTGCTCTTATGATGCCTGGAATTTATAAGCTTCAATTTATCGGGCCTGATAATAATATTATTACCAAAACAATTAGCGTTCTATAATATCCGAAACCTAAGAGAAGTGCTTTACAGAACCTCAATCATGGGGTTCTTTTTTTATGTTTTATTTACTGGCTGGAATAATATATATAAAAGTAGATTTCAATTTACACAGTCTATGATTTTTATGACATAGCTTTTCATTTTATCTTTACCAGCTTTTAAACGATACGTAATGATAAAAGAAAAAATATTGGTTATTGGTGCAAGCGGTCAGATTGGAGTAGAACTAACGCTTGCACTTAGAAAAATTTATGGAGCTAATAATGTAATTGCGTCAGATCTGCGGGAAGAAAACGCTTTGCTTCATGGGACTGGCCCGTACGTAAGTATGGATGTTATGAATAAAGAAATGCTGCATGTACAGATAATACGGCAAGGAATTACCCAGGTATATTTATTGGCAGCCATCCTGTCTGCTACAGGCGAAAAAAATCCAAATCTTGCCTGGCATTTAAATATGCAGGGTTTATTAAATGTACTTGATATTGCAAGGGAGGAAAAATTGCATAAAGTTTACTGGCCTTCGTCCATAGCAGTCTTTGGGCCCACTTCGCCAAAACAAAATTGCCCGCAGCAAACTATTATTGAACCAACCACGGTATATGGCATCAGTAAATACGCAGGTGAATTCTGGTGTAATTACTTTTTTCAACGTTTCGGAGTGGATGTGAGGAGCCTTCGTTATCCGGGGCTTATAAGTTATAAGTCAGCACCAGGTGGAGGTACAACAGATTATGCTATTGAAATATTTCATGAAGCAAAAGAAGAAAAAAAATACGAGTGTTTTTTAACTGAAGACACTTACCTGCCAATGATGTATATGCCTGATGCTATAAGGGCTACTATTGAATTGATGGAAGCGCCGGCGGAAAAAATTACGATACGCACTTCTTATAATGTGTCTGGTATGAGTTTTTCTCCCAAAGAGATAGCCACAGAAATAAAAAAGCATATACCTGAATTCAATATTTCTTACAAGCCGGACTACCGCCAGCAAATAGCCGAAAGTTGGCCACAGAGTATTGATGATGCAGTAGCGCAGAAAGATTGGAACTGGAAAAATGCCTATGACCTGGCAACAATGACAACCGATATGCTTGAGAATTTGTAAAAAAATAGTTATCAACATATCCACCAAAAGTGTTGAATACCCGATTCTGGGTATTGTTTGAATGAAAAAACATTTCTTTATTTGCACCGTAAAAGATTATTGGGTTCAATATAATTTCCATTACTTTTGCGACCGATTTATAAACCAAAACAAAATAACTAGTTATGAAAAAATTAATCTTAAGCTTCGCCATAGTAGCGATAGCAACCCTTGGTGCGAATGCACAAGTAAAATTTGGAATTAAAGCAGGTGTGAACATTTCTACGCTTAGAGGCGATGATGTTTCTGACGCTAAATCACTTATTGGGGTTTACGGCGGTGGTTTGGTAAACATTCCGATTTCTACCATGTTTAGTGTTCAACCTGAAGTTTTGTATTCAGGTGAAGGAGCTAAAGATGGTAGCGATAAACTAATGTTATCGTATGTTAATATTCCGGTATTGTTGAAATATTCTAACCCTTCAGGATTCTTTGCAGAATTAGGCCCGCAAATAGGCATTTTAATTAGCGCAAAAGCTAAAAGTGGCGGAACTTCAGATGACATAAAAGAATTTCTTAAGAGTTCAAATTTTTCACTTGCTGGCGGATTAGGTTATAATTTCACACCAAGCATTGGAGCAGGTATTCGATATACCCTGGGTTTAGCTAACATTGGAAAAGATTCAGGTTCGGATCTAAAAACCGGAACCATTTCTATTGGCCTACATTATATGTTTGGTGGTGCAGGTGCATCTAAATAAGATATTTCAAAACAATATCAATAATAATAATTCGTTTAAAGCTCTGCAACCGCAGGGCTTTATTTTTTCTACCTTGATTGCTTAACTATTTGTATGAAAAAAATCTACATCCTTTTGTTTCTTGTTTGTTTCTTTGCCTGTATATCTTTTGCACAATCTTCAAACAGTTATCAGAAAAAAAAATCAGTAATTTCTGCTGGATATGGTGTAAACAATATCTGGAAACAACTTTTCAAAAAATCTGCATTGAATGATTACTATAGCAGTTTAAAAGGAACCGGACCAATCACACTTGTGTATGAGTATGGTTTCTCTGATAAGATAAGTGGAGGTGTGGCACTGGGTTATTCTTCATTAAAAGCAGTTTCAACTTATGGGACATATCGCAATGATGAAAAACTTACCAATTTTTCTGTCCTGCTAAGGGCCAGTTACCATATTATTAATAAGCCTAAATGGGATGGCTACCTGGGCGGTGGAGCCGGGTATTATAAATTCAATTATACTTCAAAGGATAATAGTGGAGGCAGTATCGAAAACATAAAAGTACCTGGTGCGCTTGGCTTTACGGGCCATGGTGGTTTAAAATATTATTTCACTACGCAGTTTGCTGCTATGCTGGAAGCTGGATTTGTTGCAGGCTCGTATGGACAGGTTGGGTTTGCATATAAATTCTAAAATTATTTTTCAATAAGCTGGTGCTCATATGCATATTTTATCAGGCCAATCAGGCTGCTTGTTTTAGTTTTCCTGAAAATGTTTTTCCGGTGTGTCTCTACCGTTCTCTCACTTAAAAATAATGTCTCTGCTATCTGGCGATTGTTCAATTCTTTTTCTATCAGTCGTACAATCTCAGTTTCCCGAATGGTTAGATAAAATTCTTCAGTAACTTTTTTCCTCTCAGACTGTTTCAGCATTTCATCCAGTACTTCTGCACTGAAATAGATTCCACCTGCTGCTATTTTTTCAAGTGCTGTTATTAATTCCTGCTTACCAATGTTTTTTAAAACATAGCCAGATATATCAGCATCTTCTATCATCCTGTTCACCAGGCTGCCTTCACCACTCATGCTAAGAGCAAGAATTTTAATAGAGGGAAATTGAGTCCTTACTTGTTTTGCAAGGTCCGCCCCATTAAGTTCCGGCATCATTATGTCTGTCATTAAAATATCCACTTGCTGCTGTTGAAGGAGCGTAGGTATTAGGGAAGATCTTGTAGTTTCAATAGCAACTTCAAATTGAGGATGTCCTTGTAAAAGTGATTTTAATCCATCAATAACTATCTGGTGATCATCCACGATAGCGAGGCTGATTTTTTCTTGCTTCATTAGAGGAAAGATATAACAAAAAATGAAATCATATCAGCTTGTGGGAATATGAATGGCTACTAACGTTCCTTTTCCGGGACTGCTGTCGAAATCAATATTTCCTTTAAGGTAGCTGATACGGGTGTACATATTCTTTAAACCAATTCCTTCAAAGTCCTTCAGGTTCTTGCTATCAAAGCCTTTGCCGTTATCTTCAATGGTTACAGAAATTCCATCTTCATCATTCAACAAAGAAATATCAAGTTGACTGGCTGCTGCATGTTTTAAAACATTATTTACACATTCCTGTATTACCCTGTATAATACCGTTTCAATATTAGTATCCAATCTTTCCTGCAGGCCCTCCGTATGTAGGGATATTTTAATGATACGACTATCTATCCGGCTGATGAATTCTTTTACTGCCGTACTTAAACCCGCTTTCAGCAATGCATTGGGCATCATCTGGTGGCTTACTGCTCTAAGCTCTTTACAGCTTTCATCAATCAGGTCAATGACTTTTTCAAAGGCATTTTTCTGCGATTCATTTTCATATGTTAATTCTGATTCAAAAACAGATAAGTTCATTTTTGCAGCACTCATCATTTGCCCGATCCCATCGTGCAGGTCGGCGGCTATTCTCTTACGTTCGTTTTCTTCTGCATTAATTATTCCTTTGGTCGCAATATCCTGTTGGCGAATTACCTCTAGCTGCAGGCGCTTTTCCTGTTTTAATTCTCTTCGCCGATTATAAGAATAACCGAGCAAAGCCAGCAGCACTGCTAAAGCAACAGATCCATATAGCCAGTATTGTTTTTTTATTAATTCAAATTGTTGTTCCTGGATCTGTTTATCTTTTTTGGCTGTTTGAAATTTGGTTTCCATTTCGGAAAACCTTTGATTCATTTGATCGGTATAGATGGAATTGTTAATCTCTATAGTATGCCTTGCCATTTCCATGGACTTTTTATAATCGCCGGTTAGCTGGTATAGCATGGATAATCCATCATATAATTTTGCTTTTTCACTTCTGCATGAAACTAAAGTATCCGCTAATTTTAATCCAGCCAGGTATTTATTTTCAGCACCAGCATAATTTTTACTTTCAGTTAATAAAGCGCCCCAGTTTACCAGGCAGCTTACCTCCCCTTTTATATCACCGAGTTTTATCCGGATATTCAACGATTCCTCAATCATTGGAATGGCCTTGTTATAATTTCCCATTTTTTGGTAAAGGGAAGCAAGGTTATTCAGGGCGTTAGATAGATATTCCGGGTTGCCTATTTGCCTGCTGATGTTTTCAGCTTTTTCAAAATATTGTTTTGCTTTTAATGTTTCATTTTTTTGCAGGTAGATATTTCCAAGGTTTACATAAGAGCCCGATAGTCCCAACTTATCGTTGATCTCTTCTTTTATAGCAATTGATTGTTGTTGATATTTAATCGCTTCATCAAGGTTGCCTACATTCTGGTTTACGATACCAATATTATTTAGGGAATAGGATATGCCGATCTTATCATTGATCTGTTCATAAAGTTCCAGCGCTTTTTGTGCATAAATAAGAGCAGAATCAAACCTGGACTCTTTTTGATAGACGATGCCGATTTTATTGTACAGTGCAGCAATTCCTTTTTTGTCTCCTAGTTTCAACCTTATTTCATACGCTTTTTTATAAGACGATAAGGCATTTAAGAAATCCTGCTTGTCATAGTATATTATTCCAAGGTCGTTAAATGCCTGTGCCACTGCTTTGGGAAAATTTATTTTGTTGCCAAGCTCTATCGCTTTATGTCCATAGTCTATGGCCTTATCCTGATCAATGGTTCTGTACTGCCAGGTAAGTTCATTGTAACTCCCTGCCAGGATGCTATCCCGCTGGCCTGGAACCAGTTTTTCTATACTGTCAATGACAGCCTGCTGTGCATTTGCTGAAAACGAAAGGAAACTAATAAGCAGTAGGGGGTAAGCATTTTGAAAACGCATCATCTAATCTTTTGATGAATATAATTAATTTATCAAAAGATGAATGTAAACATAGAAATGATTTTGAAAGAATGGTAAGAGTGCAGTTTTTTTATTTAGGTGACCATTAAAAATTCAAAACATCTGCCATAGAAAAGATACCTTTTTTATCTTTGATAAATTCTGCGGCCAGCACAGCACCAGCGGCAAAGCCTTGCCTGTTATGAGCTGTATGGATTATTTCTATATCATCAATTGAAGAACTGTATTTCACGTGGTGTGTTCCCGGTGCCGGATCTATTCTTTTACTCACAATACTTAGTTCGCCTAGAAAGTCGGTTTTATTGTTAACCCACTTTTTCTTCACCGGGCTTAGCGATATTATCTGTTCTGCAAGGGTAATGGCAGTCCCGCTCGGTGCATCTTTTTTTGCAGTATGATGTATTTCTTCAATGCTGACGTTATAACCAGGTTGTCCTTGCATCAGCGAAGCAAGTTTTTTATTCAGCTCAAAAAAAATATTTACACCAACGCTGAAATTACTTGCATAAACTAAGCTGCCATTTTTTTCTTTACAAGCCTCTGTTATTTTATCCCAATGTTCAAGCCAGCCAGTACTGCCACAAATTACCGGCACACCCGTATTAAAACATAACAATATATTTTCTATTGCACTCTGTGGATTGGTGAATTCAATCGCTACGTCAGCTTTCGCCAGGTTTGTTTTTGTAAGTTCTTGCTGGTTAGAAGAATTTATGGCCAACACGATCGTGTGATTATTTTCACTTGCTATTGCTTCAATAGCATGTCCCATTTTACCATATCCGATCAATGCAATTTTCATGATTGTTGACAATTTACCATT
Organism: Ferruginibacter sp.; assembly: GCA_039920245.1. GTDB lineage: Bacteria > Bacteroidota > Bacteroidia > Chitinophagales > Chitinophagaceae > Ferruginibacter. The sequence continues at coordinate 4,102 of JBDSEE010000084.1, read as the reverse complement.
CACCATTGACTATTAATAATTCACCTTCATCTCTTCCCAATATTTAAAACCAAACTCAGCCCCGCAGTTCTTGCCATGGGGCTATAACCTGGTTTTATGTTCAGACTCAAATCATCGCTTACATCAAATGTTTTCAGGTTTGCATCCACGGCAGCATCGGCAACATTCAGTCCCCAGAAAATGATAAAAAATAATACCGAATAATCTACATTTTGTCTCACCTGGTTACGAAAACTTCTTATTCTCTCCGGTTGGTTTCTCACACTGTAGTACGGTTCTTTTATGAGTATGTCATTAGCAGGAAAAGTATCCGTTGCTAATATGTAAGCATTTTTTGCATCGTTATACTGCCGTATGTTGTTACGAAAAATTACTGCTGTGGTGACAAGTGCTCCATAAACAATCGGTATTTTCCAATATTTCTTATTAGTTGCCTGGCCCCAGCCTGGTATCATAGCAGAACGCCTAACGGCAATGTTTGGATTATATTTTTTAGCAGTATCCTTTAAGTTATTAATGTTGCGCCTGGCTTGTATCTTACCGGTACTGTCAACTTTTATTGTGTCAGCCTGAGCAAAAATATATTGAGAAGAAAAGAACAAAAAGAATATCAGGATTATGGACCGCATATTCAAAACTAAGATTCGTTAACATTCATTTTATCCAGTAATGCATTCAGTTCTTCCAGCGAGTAATATTGAAACATGATACTACCATTTCCTTTTTTGCTATGGGTCAGTTTCACCCTGGTGCTATAATGTGAAGCAAGGTTGTCTTCAATCTTCTTATACGCTGGCGGAAGACCAGACTTTGGCGCTGGTTTGGGTGAACCTCCTGTATACATCTTTCTTACAAGATCTTCTGTCTGGCGCACAGAAAGCTCTTTAGTTTTTATTTCAGAAAAAATATACAATTGCTTATCCACCATATCTACATTTATTAACGCTCTCGCATGGCCCATACTTATGATTCCGTTTCTTACAGCTACCTGTATATCCGGCGGAAGTTTTAATAAGCGGATATAATTCGTTACCGTGCTTCTTTCTTTGCCCATTCTTTCGGAAACCTGTTCCTGTGTATAATCCAGGTCGTCCATCAGCCTCTTGTAACTTAATGCTATTTCAATTGCATTTAAATTTTCCCTTTGCAGGTTTTCAAGTAATGCTAACTCCAGCAACTGGCTTTGATTTGCTTCACGAACATAAACCGGCACATCTTTCAGCCCGGCTATTTTAGAAGCACGAAATCTTCTTTCGCCTGCAATCAAGCGGTATTTACCTGTGCTTAGCAAGGTAACTGTAAGCGGCTGAATGATGTTATGCATTTTTATAGATGCTGCAAGTTCGCTCAGTGATGTATCATCAAAATCTTTACGTGGCTGGTTTGGATTCACTTCTATCTGTTCCAACGGAATACGTTGGGTAGAAGTTGACCTTTCTATTACATCTGGCTTAAGGCTCCCACTTGTACTTTTCAGGTCTGCGTCAATATTTTGCAGCAGGCTCCTGATTCCTTTACCCAGTGCATCTTTTTTATTTGGTTGTGTCATGATGATAAGCTTCATGCAGAAGCTGTTAACGTTAGCTGAATATTTTAGTGCAGTATTTTTTCCTTCTGATTTATTTTAGTAAGGTTGTTTTTTTGTAAAATTTCTTTTGCCAGGTTTAAATAATTAATGGCGCCTTTGCTCTCTGAATCATATAAGATCACTGGCTTCCCAAAACTTGGCGCTTCACTTAATCTTGTATTGCGGTGTATGATACTGTCGAAAACCATCTCTTCAAAATGCCGCCTTACTTCGCTCACTACCTGGTTACAAAGCCTTAGTCTTCCGTCGTACATAGTCATTAGAATACCTTCTATTTTAAGTTCCGTATTTAACCTGTTCTGTACAATTTTTACAGTGTTTAATAATTTTCCTAATCCTTCCAGGGCGAAAAATTCTGTTTGCACCGGTACCACAACACTATCGGCAGCAGTCAGTGCATTTACGGTGATCAATCCAAGAGAAGGAGAACAATCAATTACAATAAAATCGTATTCGTTTTTTATTGGCTCCAATATTTTTTTCAAAACCGATTCCCGGTTTGGATAATTGATCATTTCTATTTCTGCGCCTACCAGGTCTATATGTGAGGGAATGATGTCTAAGTAAGGAAGACTTGTTTTCAGGATCACATCTTTTGCTTCTGCTTCATTTACCATACAATCATAAAGGCTACGGGTTATGTTATGCAGGTCAAACCCTGTGCCCGTGGTGCTATTAGCCTGTGGATCGGCATCTACCAGCAAGGTTCTGTATTCTAATATGGCGAAGCTTGCTGCCAGGTTTATAGCAGTTGTAGTCTTGCCAACTCCACCTTTTTGATTTGCTATTCCAATTGTTCTTGCCATAATATACCTGCGATAATATCAGGGTTAAAAATTATTTTGTAAAATTTTCCCTTTAAGGAAGTGATTTCCGGCAAACATCGTCATTATTGCAATAGCTTTTTAAAAAATGATAAGCATGGATGCCAGGTGGGCAAATTTAGCTAATCGTTATAAAATGCAGAACAATGAGATGGTTTAATTGTTAGATGAACTGAATAATTATATAAATGATCACAATAATAGCAGCAAGCAACCGTGGAGATAATAATACAAAGAAAGTAGCCTATGAATATCAACGGTTTTTAACCCAGAAAAATATAACATCAAGCCTGCTAGCCCTTGATGAAGTATCTATTTATGAAAGGAACGAAGCTTTTATTGATACAGAAAATAATTTCCTGGTACCGGCAAAGAAATTTATTATCATTATGCCGGAATACAATGGATCTTATCCCGGCATTCTAAAACTCATGATAGATAATACGGATGTTTCTAAAGCCTGGTGGCATAAAAAAGTTTTGCTCACAGGTGTGTCTACCGGCCGGGCAGGAAACCTTCGGGGAATGGAGCATTTAACGGGCTCATTACTGCATATGAAAATGCTTGTGCATCCCAATCGGCTGCCTATAAGTTTAGTAGATAAATTAATGGATGGTACTAACCGGTTTGTTGACAGTGCCACCATTGGGGCTATTGACAACCAACTGGAAGAGTTTTTAAAATTTTAACCTACTTTCATTTAAAAGAAATCTATGCGATCTCCGATGGGTGTTTTAATATTTTGTGCCATTTTATTATTGCTGGATACTTATTTTTTCCAGGCCATAAAAAATGTATCACAGTCAGCATCGCCTAAGTTTAAAGCAATTCTTTACGGGATATATTGGACGATCACAATCTTATCTATTCTAGGTTTTATATTGTTTGCATTTACTGAACAACCTTTTCTTGGTAAAAAAATCAGGACTTATTTATTTGCAACTATCATTGGATTATTCCTGGCAAAACTTACTGCCAGTATTTTTTTTATGGTGGATGACCTACGCCGGGGAATACAATGGCTTTCGGGAAAATTATTTTTTAACAACACAGAAGTGGAAGTTGGTAGCGAAGGTATAAGCCGGTCTACCTTTTTAAGCTGGGCTGGAATTGCGTTTGGCAGCACCATATTTGGCAGCCTCGTTTATGGATTTAGTAATAAATATAATTATCATTTGAAGCGGGTAAACCTCAGCTTTCCAAATTTGCCTGTTGCTTTCAAAGGGCTTAAGATCATCCATATCAGTGATATTCACTGCGGAAGTTTTACCAACAATAAAGCAGTGATAGCAGGAGTGAAACGAATAATGGAACAGAAAGCAGATATCATTTTATTTACAGGCGACCTGGTGAATGACCGGGCAACTGAAATGGATGAATACAAAGAAATATTTTCCCAGTTAAAAGCCCCCATGGGTGTTTATTCAACGCTGGGTAATCATGATTATGGAGATTATGTATCATGGCCATCTGAGGACGGCGTCAGCAAACAACAGAACCTTCTGAACCTACAGCAAGTGCATGCAGACCTGGGCTGGCGCTTACTAATGAACGAGCACGTAGTCCTTGAAAAAAATGCTGAACAGATCGCATTGATTGGTATTGAAAACTGGAGTAACAAGGCAAGGTTTCCAAAACACGGCCGCATGGATCTTGCTTATCCCGGCACGGAAAAATATCCTTTTAAAAT
>JBDSEE010000083.1:0-4217 GCA_039920245.1 Ferruginibacter sp. | reverse complement strand
AAAGCATATAGCCTTAATGTACAAGGTTATTTTATAAAACCAACCACTATTAGTGAATTAAAAGTTATGTTTGATGTAGTAGTAAAATACTGGTCAATATCCCAACGTCCTGCTTCAGCACAATAATTCATAAATAATTCTGCCGCCGGTGGGCGTTCCTTCCATTTTGTAAAAGCATCCCTGGTCTTTCAGTCTTCGAAGAGTAAGAGTAGCGCACCTCGAAAAAAGGCTAAAAAATAACTCTCTGAATCATTCCCCGATGTGGACTGGTAATAAATACGCAAAGCACTACAGGTCCGCAACAGCAGCGGCGATTTTGCACTGGTAAGTTTTAAACCATTTGAAGAAGCTTATAAAACACTTACAGAAAAACTGCAACCGATGGTGTATGAGTTGGGGTTTTTGAAGAGGTGAAAAGCCAGATAATCAGCTTCCCAATATTTTTAATTGTACATAATACCAGAGATACATTCAATTCACTTTTGACAAAATCTTGACCTTAAACTTATTATATTTGACCTGTGGAAAAAATAGGTTATATACAAATACGAATTACTGGCTCAAAGGGAAATCTCGAACTTTCTCCGGAAAATTATGATATTCGGGAAATTATATCCATCCTTGAAAATGCAGAGAATTTACTTTACCCTGGCGATAAAAAAGACAGGCCAACAATTGCTTATAAAATTGAAGACGGTTCGGTAAGACATATACTAAAGACCTCAATTCAATATATAATAGGATTCAATGCTGTTATTGGTCAAGTTGATCAAGTTAAAAATATCGATTTCTTGGATATTTCAACTGCGAAAGCATTAGAAAACATTCAGGATATGGCGGCAAAAAAGGATTATGTATTTACAATAAATACTTCAATAGAAGAGTCTAATAAAATTAAAATTGATAGAACAACTCACTTTTATAGAACTGAAGCAGTTTGGGCAGAAGCTGAATTTTATTTTTATGGCAGAGTAACTGATGCGGGCGGTAAGGACAGAGCAAACATTCATATATATACAGATGAATTCGGTAAATTAAGAATTGAGACACCTATAACTTTTCTGGAAAAATATGAAAGTAATTTGCTCTATAAAACTTTTGGAATAAGAGCTATTGGTAAGCAACATTCCGAAACGGGCGAAGTAGATAAATCATCTTTAAAATTTCTTGAATTGGTAGACTACCAACCTAAATATGATGAATTGTATTTAAGCGGGTTAAGAGAAAAAGCAAAAAGTTCCTGGTTAGGAACAATGAATGCGGATGAATGGCTAAGACAAATAAGAGGAGGTTATGACGCATAAATCTGTATTAATTGATACAAGCTTTTTCCTTCGTTTCCTTAATGATAAGGATCCATTGTTTAAAAATGCAGATAGTTATTTCAGATATTTTTTAGATAAAGAAATAACTATGGTAATTAGTACCATTTCAATTGCCGAGTATTGTGTAGGTGGGAATGTTCATGAGTTGCCCTTAAAAAATTTACAAATTCTTCCTTTTAATCTTGATCATGCTAAAAAAACCGGAGAGTTTGCAAGAACGGTATTTCAACATAAAAATAAATTACAGTTAAAAGAACGAAATATCATTCCGAATGATACAAAGTTATTTGCCCAGGCAGATATAGAAAAAGCAGTAGAACTTTACCTATCATCCGATACAGAAAGCCTTAAAATTTATAAGCTTTTAAAAGATCAAAATTCTTATCCAAAGTTTCAATTTATAGATTTAAATATTCCTTACTCAGAAACGTTCGGAATTCTTGATCTTCAATAGGGGAAAATCAAAAGCACATAAGACAGTTAGCAGAAGGTAAAAAGTTATGGCAGGCTTACTTTGCCCATACGGATGTACACAGCGTACGGAAAGAATTAAAACTTAACCGTCCCGATGTGGGCTGGTAATAAATACGCAATGCACTACAGGTCCACAACTGCAGCGGCTATTTTGCACCCGTAAGTTTTAAACCATTTGAAGAAGCATATAAAACAATTATTGAAAAATTGCAACCTATGGTGTATGAGCTGGGGTTTTTGAGGAGGTGAAATAAGAACGCTGTGTATGTTGCAGGTTTAAGAATTAAAAATTGTAGCCTGGAGCATTGGCGCTATAAACAACCTGCCTACCGGCAATGCAAGTTGAGAATGTACAACACAAAAGTGGGAATAATGGGATAAGGAAAATAAGTGGGAGCGTAGTTGTTGCGTATATTTATGTGCTGTGCGACATTTTAAAAATAAATTCTCGTCTTCTATGGATAATGTCGAGCGAAAGAAAAAGCCATCATTCTTCCTTATTATCGCCATCGTTGGACTTCTTGCTGTGCTTATAGGTTTTGCCAAAACATTTATTATTCCAGTGGCGACAAATAGTTTTTCTGCTCCACTATTAATCCACATTCATGGAGCTTTTGCTTTTGGATGGATAATTTTATTTCTTACCCAGGCATCATTAATCCATTTTCATAAATATAAAAAACATCAAACACTGGGTTTCCTCGGACTGTTTATCTCAGCGGGAGTAATGATAACAATGATACCAACAGGAGTATATGTGGTACAGCGAGACTTAAGGCAAGGATTTGGTGAAAGTGCGTACTCTAGTTTGTTGGGTGTTATCACTTCAGGGATTATGTTTTTCAGCCTGGTGGTAGCTGGCATATTAAAAAGACGGGTACCGGAGTCTCATAAAAGACTCATGCTATTGGCGACAATTGTTGTTTTGTGGCCAGCCTGGTTTCGATTCCGACATTATTTTCCTTCTGTATCAAGGCCTGAAATTTGGTTCGCATTGGTACTGGCGGACAGTCTTATTATTATTGCATGGATATGGGATAAACTTAGGAATGGGTTTGTACATCCTATACTGAAATATGTTGGCCTGTTCATAATTTCGGAACAGACCTTTGAGGTTTTTGCATATGATAGTTTAATATGGAGACAAATTGCTAAGTGGAGTTATAGTTTATTATTAAATTTCCTTTAAAAGATTTCCGTAAAAACGAACGCACAATAAACTTTACGACCGAGACACTAACAGCGTACCAATAAAAAAATAGACAATGACAAAAAGTAAATTGATGGAAATGAACAATGTCGGTATCGTTGTTGCATCCCTTGACAATGCCATTTCATTTTTCACAGAAATCGGACTGACACTTGAAGGACGAGCGATGGTTGAAGGCGAATGGGCAGGACGTGTTACAGGACTTGGAAATCAGTCGGTAGAGATTGCTATGATGGTTACCCCAGACGGACACAGCCGGCTTGAACTTTCACAATTTCTCACCCCTCAAACTATTGCAGACCACAGGACAGCTCCAGTAAACTCTCTTGGTTATCTCCGTATTATGTTCAGGGTTGACAATCTTGACGAATTGTTATCCAGACTTGCAAAGCATGGCGCTGAACTCGTTGGAGAAGTGGTGCAGTATGAAGACATTTATAAACTCTGCTACATTCGTGGAACAGAGGGGCTTCTTATTGGATTAGCTGAACAACTTGGTAATAAAACAGCGTCAGACATAATGGAAAAACCTTGACAGAAGAATTTTACTTAAAAAGTTGTTTGACAAAAAAACGTGAGATTAATACAGACAATAAAAGCAGCGTATAACATTCCGGTTTAGCGATGTGGCGGGGCGACGATTATATTCTCAGTTTTGTTCGCTAATCAGCTTTCTAAAGTAACAATTGGCAAAAAAAAGACTATAAAATATTATGAGAAGTATAATTTATAAAGCCGGGATTAAGGTTGACTTCCTTACCGAGGGCAAGGACACAAACAATGAATATTGTGAATTCCGTTGTTCTATCAAGCCTGAAAGTCGCACGCCTATGCCCCATTATCATCAAGGTTTTGATGAAACCGTATTTGGTGAAAAAGGAATTGTTACATGGACAGTAAATGGAAAAACTAAAAACGTTGGTCAGGGTGAAACAATCTTTATTCCCCGTGGTGCGGTACATATGTTTGAAAATAAATCGAAGGAAACAGTCGATTTTCTCTGCCGCATAACACCTTGCGATGCATTCGGCCCCGAATATTTTGAAGACATCGCAACTGTGTTGAATGTTGACGGGCTTCCTGACTTTCAGAAATTACAGGACATCATGAAACAATATGGATTGATTCCTGTATTGGGTTTTAAACGCAAATTAGTCTTTGCTATCATCGGTCTGATTAGGAAAATGAAATCATGAATTATTTTAACA
>JBDSEE010000082.1:0-12746 GCA_039920245.1 Ferruginibacter sp. | reverse complement strand
AAGGCTGGAACACGCTTCCCTACATGGGCCTGGGAGAATTTTATTGCGACTATGGTGATTATGATTATTACATTACGGCACCTGCAGAGATGATCGTATATGGATCGGGTGATCTTCAAAATGCTGCGGAAGTATTAACAGCAGCAGAAATAAAAAGGCTTGCGGTAGCTGCCAATAGTGATAAAACTGTAACCATCATTGGCGCAGATGAAGTGGGCAAAGCTTCCATGCGCCCAAGAGCCAAAGCGAATCTCACCTGGCATTTTATGATGAAGAATGCAAGAGATGTAGCCTGGGCTGCAGGAAAAGGAATGATTTGGGATGCTGCCAGGATCAATTTACCATCGGGGCGTAAAGCAGTAGCGATGTCCTGTTACCCCGTAGAAAGTATTGGCGATGCAGCATGGACAAGGTCAACTGAATATTTAAAAGCGGCCATAGAAATTTATTCTAAAAACTTTTTTGAATATCCCTGGAATGTTGCCGTGAGCAATGCCGGTATAACCGGAGGTATGGAATACCCCGGAATGATCTTTAATAGCTATAAAGAAACAAAGGCCCGTTTGTGGTTCCTGGTATCACATGAAATAGGGCATAATTGGTACCCGATGATCGTGGGTTCTAATGAACGTAGATACATGTGGCAGGATGAAGGGTTTAATGTTTACATCAATTATATAGCGAATGATATTTTTAATAAAGGTGAATACCAAACCGATCCTGCATATTTTGCTAAAGGTTTTTTCGGTTCCAGGAACTATGAGCAGTTCATGGAATACAAGGATCCATTGATGACTGTTTCAGACGCGATGGATGAAGAGCAACACTATCAATTCTATGGCAAAACAGCCTATGGCCTTAATTTATTACGAACAGTAGTAGTTGGGAAAGAACGCTTTGATTACGCTTTTAGAAAATATACTGAAGCCTGGGCATTCAAACATCCCACACCTTACGATTTTTTCCATTGCATCAATAATGCTGCGGGTGAAGACCTGAACTGGTTCTGGAAAGAATGGTTTTTTACAACCTGGAAACTGGACCAGGCGGTAACGGCTGTAAACTATGTTGATAATGATCCATCCAAAGGCGCATTAATCACAATTGACAACAAAGCTGGTATGATCTTACCGGCAATCGTAAAAATTTTCCAAAGCAATGGCGACGCAGCAACCATACAATTACCTGTAGAAATATGGCAGCGGGGCAGTACCTGGACCTTTAAATATCCTTCTAAAAATAAAATAAACAAAGTAATTCTTGATCCTGAAAATCTATTACCAGATGTTGACAGAAAAAATAACGAATGGAGTGGCGAAAAACCTTAAGTGTAGCGTTAGTTTTATACTTTTTATAAAGAAGCAGGCTGTTTAAGAACTCTCAGGCACAAACGCCAAACATAGCATCCTATATACCTTAAGTTTTTCGGAGAGCGCTAATATTTTAGATTATAATTTCTTTTGAAAGAGAATAATAGTAATAATTATAATAAAATTACTTAATGCAAATCTAAAGGTTGGTGTTTTTCACCAGCAAGCTGAATGTACAATGTCAAAATTATTTTCAACAAGGACATTCGCACGGGGTAGACTATAAGCTGCGGAAAATCATGTTTCTAATTACACAAAATAAATGCATTAATCTGCTCTATTCACATAGTGCGTATATTTGATGGACGGCGGTTTTTTCACAAACTGACGTTGTACGGCACTTTACAGAAACATGCTGTTAGACAAAAACACCAAAAAAGGCGTAAAAAGAAGCCCGGCGCTGTAAACCGGGCTCTCTACGTTTTGCCCTTACCGTGCTTTTTTCTTTGGATCCGCTTTCTTCTGTGCTGAGCTTTTCTTTTGAGTAGGCTTATTCTTTTTAGGTTCAGCTTTCTTTTTCGGCATACAATTAAATTTAAGGTTAATGAATTATTTACTCCTGGCTGCAAAGTAGTGCCCTCCTGTCTTCCATGTTGTCCTTTCAGAAGCGGCAACTGTACAGCCAGACTTTAAGAAAACAAAGATATGCCTATAAAGGTAAATACGATATTTGATCAATCACCACAACTTATCGGTAGCATGTTGTTGGTGGAAAAGACTCAGCTCATAGTTAATTCTTATTTAGAACAAAAAACACCAACAAAGGCGTTAAATGCCGCTAAAATCGGCTTTGCAAAAGGATGACTGAAAAAATATGATTCGTCTTTATATCTTTAACGAACATTGTAGCGGGTAACAAGCTGCGCTGACTACATGCCTGCCTCATCTTATGGTTCACTACCAGGAGATTTAAAGAACACTTTTAAAACTTTACCTGATCGATTTTTATGGATTTAATACACAAAATAAAATCATTTGCAACTGGTTATTCAGAAGTAAATTACGAAGGCAAAAAATATGGGGTGAGCAGGACAGATTTCAATAGTGGAAAGAGTATTAAAATATATGCAAAGGAATTAGGCGGAAAACATTTCATTAGTTTCAATTATTATTTTACCGCTAAGTTGAACCTGCTGAAACCATGTGAAATGCCTGAGCAGGAAATTATTCATTTTTTGGAACATTGTAAATTGATTGGAAATAAATAATGCAGGCAAAGTATTTTTATAAAAATTAAAAAATTAAAGAAATGGAAAATTATAAAAAGGCATACATAGCTGGTGGCTGTTTTTGGGGAATGGAAGATCTATTTAGAATACGGCCTGGAATAATTGATACAGAAGTAGGATATATCGGTGGCGAAAACGAAAAACCAACCTATCGAAATCATCCCGGTCATGCCGAAGGAATTGAATTGACGTACGATCCGGAAAAAACAAGTTTTAGAGAAATTCTCGATTATTTTTATCGAATTCATGATCCATCAACAGTAGACAGACAGGGCAATGACAGGGGATCAAGTTATCGTTCGGCAATTTTTATCCAGGATGAAGAAGAAAAAAAGGTGGCTGAAGATGTTATTCAGACTGTTAATAATTCCAAAAGATGGAGCGGCAAAGTTGTAACTACATTAGAACCGATTAGTACCTTTTGGCCTGCAGAACCTGAGCATCAGGATTACTTACTTAGAATACCGAATGGATATACTTGCCATTTTGAGCGATTCGGAACTTTTTTATAAATTAATTGAAAGTTAATTATTATGCGAAGGGTAGCAATGGACTGTACCTACTTTGATTAATCGTTTCACATTGGTAAGAAATGCAGACATTGATTTCGTTTCAATTATAGAATTAAAAATATGCACGCTGTAATATAGGTATGCTAAATAAATTTAATGAAAGTATTGAAAAACATGAAGCACTACCGCTAACAAAAGCTATCCATCCCAGCGGGTTTTCGTAATTATAAAATGCATCAATGAGCCTTACGGGATTATCAGTTGCTACCTGGTAATCGAGGGTAGCAAAATAAGTTTGATGTCGTGAAGTTCCAGTTATAAAATTCATATTACTAATCACACAAAATCAATGCAGTATTCTGCTCTATTCACATAGTGTGTATATTTGATAGGCGAGTGGTTTTTTCACAAACTCACGTTCTTTAACGGATAAATACTATAAAGTATTAATTCCTGCCGATACAATGGAGCCTAAAAAATTCCCTTTGTTTATGTATGGTCTGAAAGATTTAGAATCCTTTCTAGATAAAAGTATCCATAAATCAGTATCGTTAAGAAGAACTATTAACCCAAAAGAAACAAATGGTTTTTATTTTGTTATACTTTGCTTGACAGAAGGAGCGCACGGGAACTATGCGAACAGGACTAAGCTTAAAATGACAAAATCTTTTTTATAGAATAAAAATTGATGGATCAAAAAGTAACAGTAAATCAAGCGATAAAGAAATCCCTTGTGGAAGTATTAATTTAAAAAATCTGATGCTACAGAAGTAACCGAATGCCAGCGTACAACAAGGTATTGCCAAAAGCTTGGCTGACGTAATACTATTGGTCTGACAGAAGTAATTGAACATTTGTAATTTTATTGAACAGCATGCACAAAATCCCCGCCTTCGGCAATATCCAGGACGATAGTGGCAATTTATGGACAATTAAAGGGTGACATCAATAGTTAATATAATTTCTATACCAACTAACTAATTAAAATGGACTCAGAAATAAAAATTACAGGAAAACAACTTCTCAATAAGGTTCCTCAGGTAACGCTGTTTTTTTGGGTTATAAAAGTATTGTGCACAACAGTAGGAGAAACTTTTGCCGATTTCCTAAATGTAAACTTAGCTTTTGGATTAACAGGCACTTCAATAACAATGGGTATTTTATTAGCTATTGCTTTATTTTTCCAATTCAAAACAAAAAAATATATTCCCTTCATTTACTGGATCACTGTAGTTTTTATAAGTGTTTTTGGTACGTTAGTTACAGATAACCTTACTGATAAAATGGGTGTCCGTTTAGAAACAAGTACAATTATCTTTAGCGTCCTCTTGCTTTCAACTTTTTGTATTTGGTACATAAAAGAAAAAACGCTTTCTATTCATTCCATTTTTACTAAAAGAAGAGAAGTTTTTTATTGGCTTACAATACTTTTTACTTTTGCACTAGGTACTGCAGCAGGAGATTTAATGGCAGAAGGTTTAGGAATGGGGTATTTAAACACAGGTCTTATTGTGTCTGTCATAATTGTAATATTTATAATAGCGCAAAAGCTAAAACTAAATTCTGTTCTTTGCTTTTGGGTTATTTATATAATGACAAGACCATTAGGAGCATCTATTGGAGACTATCTTTCTCAACCAACTAAATTTGGTGGTTTGGGCTTTGGAGCTACGCTCACAAGTGTAATATTTCTTCTTGGAATTTTAGCAATAATATTATATTTCACATTTACTAAACGAGATATTATTGTAAATACTGTTATCAAAGAAAAACAAAATAACGAGGATAAAGGACTTGTTATACAAAGCTTAATCACAATATTAGTCTTTATAATAGTTGGGTTATCAGCATATTTTTTGCGACAAAGTCAATTACAAAAAGAAACTGTTCAACCGCCTGTTTCCAATGGATCGCCAAATAATCTTGTGCCCGTAACACCACTGGGAGATTTATCTGAATTCATAAAAATATCGAAGGATACAAAGGATTTGGTTGTATCAAATAATATTGAAGGTGCTAAAAGCAGAATTACGGATTTGGAACATGAATGGGATATTGCCCAGGCTAAACTTAATGCAATGGACAGTAAAAAATGGACTGAAGTAGACGATGCTATTGATAAAGTACTAAGACAACTTCGTGCTGTAAATCCAGTTCAAAAGGATTGTCAATCCTCCTTAGATGCTTTGTTAAAAGTTCTTGAATAAAAAAATCTTTTATACTGGTTTAACTGAAATTTGATAGTTATATCTTTAGATAAAACTTCCGCTCACATTTTAGCGGCTGTTGGTAACAAGCTTTTAAAACCTAGCCTATTTAGCTTGCCGCTGCGTGGTCTCCGATCAGCAGCGTATCAACCTATATATTGTTCCAGGAAATTAAATTTATCTATTCCAATTTGATAGAATAAAGCTGAAGAATATGTATATTCCTCAGGGTATTTCCAAAGGCCTGCCTTCTCCGGGTTAGTGTGAATGCAATCTGCTCTATTCACATAGTGTGTATATTTGATAGGCGAGTGGTTTTTTCACAAACTCACATTAATTGCAAGCAGTGTAAACTCTTAAATTATTGAAGTATGACAATTTCAGAATTTATTTCAACGCAACCGAAAGAGAGACAAGAATTATTATCTCAACTTCATGAGATTATCGTTCAAAAAGATAAAACGGTTACTCCTGTAATTGCACCAATGATGGGAAAAGAGATGATTATTTATAATGCACCTGGTAGTTTTAAATATGGACTTTCCAGTGTGAAAAATTATATGTCATTACACGTATTGCCAATGTATGGTTCAACTATTCTTTACGAAAAATATAAGGGATTGTTGACTAAAGCTAATTTTCAAAAAGGCTGCATCAATTTCAAAAACAAAGATGAAATGCCTCTTAAGATCGTAAAAGATTTAATTGCTGATTGTTCGAAAATTGATCTTCGTGTATTAAGAGAAAATTATCTTAAATCTAAATCGAAGAAAATTTGAGCTGTACGCATGAAGTTAACAAAAGTTGCTACAAGTGGGCCGGACGTAAGCCTTGCTTCATCAGCAATGGTTCTGGCTTGAGAAGCAGAAAGGAACAAACTACAAATCATCAACATAAATTAAAATTCATCAGCGGTTAGCCGGGCAGACAAAGCAGTAAATATTCCACCTGCAGCAATATAATGTCCGTTGGCGGTAATTGAATAAAAGCATGAACAGACAAATAACCTTAATTCTTTTCGCTTTCACTTTGCTTAACCATACTTATGGACAAAGGACTCTAATAAGTGGCGATATACAAAATTTGACAGCGAACAGTATCAAATGCAATTTTATTCCCGATAATGTTTTTGAAAAGGTAAAGTCTATCACTATTCCACTTTCAAAAGGAAAGTTTAGCCAGGTATTGAACATCAAAAAGACAACATTTATCGGGTTTGAAGAAGGAACTAATTACTACGGTGGCTTTATAGAACCGGGCGACAGTATTGTAATTACTTATGACGCAGCAAAATTCAAAAACACAATATCATATTCCGGTATAGGGAAAGAAAAGTTTTTGCTGTCTGATTCCATTAACCAGATTAGGTCAGCTTTTAATGATGAAAAAGAGAAAATAAAGAACCAACCGTATCCAGTCGATTATTTATTTAGTAAAATTGATAGTTACAAAAATAAATTAGTGCAACGGTTAATTTCTTCTAAAGGCTTGATGAGTGGTGAAAGTTTTAGACTTTTAAACGCATATATTGCGGCAAATGTTTTAAGAACTAAATACAATGGAGCCGTGAGTATTTTTGGTGATAGCTATGACAACATTCAAAGGACACAGCAATCAAGACTTTCAGCAGCTTCACAAATAGCACTTAAAAACCTGCTGAAATTTGATAACAATTTATCGTATTCATACTTTTACACAAGTAATGTTGCCAGTATCTTTTCTGCTTATTATGACGACAACTTAAAACCAGGACTTGGAGATAAGCTTCACTCAAAGTATAGCTATTTAAGCAACCACCTTCCATTAAAACTTAAATCTTCTGTACTTCTTCTATTTTTAGAAAGAGAAATTGGACAAAATAAAGATGCTGCAATTGAATCAATTATTACCGAGTCATTTCCTTTTGAGAAAGACAGCATCTATAAAAAACATCTAACTGAAACACTCACTGCTGCCAGGGCTTTAAAAAATGGAATACCTGCACCCAATTTTTCATTAGAAAATGTAGATGGAGAAAAAATACAACTTTCATCTTTTAGAGGTAAAGTCATTTATATGGACTTTTGGTTTGCTGCATGTACACCATGTCATAAGCTATTTAATGACATTAAATCTGTCAAAGAGTATTTTAAATCAGATAGCAATGTAGTTTTCTTGAGTGTATCAATTGATAATAACGAGGTATGGAAAAAAGCAATGAAAAAATTTAAAATAGATGGCTATCATGCTTTTACAGAGAATAAGTTTAGAGACCATCCAATCATTAGAACGTATAATGTAACGGAGTACCCGACTACGTTTCTTATAAACAAAAACGGGAAGCTAATCAATATAAATCCATCACATGACCCAGGTGAACTTAAAAAAGAAATCGAAGTTGCTTTAACGGCAGAGGGCAACTAACTGCCAAAACTAAAATAAAAACACCACCGCTCAACAATCTGATATTGTAACTTAATTGCTATTCTTTTTCCAAATCCATCATTTGCACATCCCAGCATCCATTTTTGCCGCCGCAATTTTTTACAGCTAATACTATAGAATGCAGCTTTTTTTGTTTTTCAGCTGGCAGGGCAGAAAAAATATTCTTAAGTTCGTATGGATCATTCTGTACATCGTAACAACTGGTTTCACCCGTCTCATATTCTACATAAAGCAACTGATTAAAACGTATAGCAGTATACGAAGGCAGTATTCCATCTTCTGCTTCCTGCCTGTCAGGGTCGTTCCGGTCATAATTTACCCGGCGATGTTCTACAATGGCAAAATTGCGCCAACTGATCTTTCCTGTTTTTTCTTGCCGAAACAGTTTTTGTATATCCCTGCCATCAGCATTACCGCTAAGTTGTACACCCGCAAGTGCTGCAAAAGTTGGTGCCAGGTCAATGTTGGATACAATAGCAGGTTGCAAACTTCCTTTGGCTACATGCGGACCGTAGGTAATAAGCGGTACCCGGATATCAATATCAAAAGGAGTCTGCTTTCCCTGGAACATGGAATAATCACCTAAATGATAGCCATTGTCGGAACTGAATATAATATAAGTACGTTTACTGTTTCCTGTCTGGTCCAGGATTTTCCTGATGTTTCCCAGCATTTCATCGATAGACATGATACAACGTAAACGGTTCCGAAAAATATTGTCGATACGGTCCACTTGGTTTAAACCTAACGGTTGTAGTTTACGAAGCCAGGCCGGTGCTGTACTATCTGCCTGTTTATTGAATGTAGCTGTACGAGGGGCTTGCTGATCACTAAAAAGTTTTTCATGTCTCGGTGCGGGAATGAAAGGCGCATGCGGGGTGAAGCTGGCAATTTCTATAAAAAAAGGATGATCTTTCCAGGCCCTTACCAGGCTATCGGTATGGGACGAAAGAACGTCTGTAAGATAATCTCCAGGCGCATTGCCAAAATGCATAAGCTGCCCGTTGTTATTGATATCATAGTCAAAATTGCGATAACCTGCACCGGCCACAAACCAATCTGACCAACCGGGAACCGGCTTGTGTTTACGGGGTAAATATCCATTCAGGAACTTACCCATCATGGCTGTTTTATATCCTGCATGTTGAAGTGCTACACAAAAACTTTTCTGTGCATCATCATGTTCTATATATGCATTATAACCGCCGTTCGGTTTCGTATTGGTTTCCACACGGGTGTTATGTGGCAGCATGCCTGTAAATATTGAAGAACGTGAAGGGCAGCATAGAGAATTGCTGACATAATAATTGCTGAATGTTACTCCCTCCCTTTGCATCGCTTTTAGGTTTGGCATAAAATCCACCAAATTGGCCGCATAATCATCGGTCAAAATAAAAATGATATTGGGTTTTTCTATATCTCGTAGCTGGGCAGTTGCTGCCAATGTATCGGTCAAAAAAAGAAAGCCGAGGAAATACCATTTGAAAACTTTCATATCATAAATTAAGTGTGGAGAGAAAGAGATTATTATGAACAAATGTAACCAACTGGGTAGACATTTACCGCTGAAAGTAATCAATTACATACAACAAAATATTTCCAGGCAAGCTCTCTCAAAAGGTTGGTGGGGGGCCGGGGCCAAGTGTACAACGATGACAGAATATCGTTCTTAAATAACGCTAAGCATTAGCAGTTGGGGCACAACGTTCAATTTTCAGCTTTTGTTTTATCTTCAACATATGTGTTTTCGGTTTAAATAATATTCCGTTACTTTAAATGTACTTGCGGCTGGGCCAGGGTAGAATCAAATTCCCTGGCATCCCCAAATGCATGCAAGGCAGCGGTCATTCTAAAGCGATACTAAAATATAAATTCAAGGAGAAATGACAAATAGAATATTCGAACCATTCCCAATATTAAAAACCGACAGGCTTATATTAAGACAACTGGTTATTACTGACGACAATGAAATATTTTCATTGCGTTCTGACGCCAATGTAAACAAGTATCTTGACAGACAGCCAGGCAAATCAATTGAAGACGCACAATCTTTTATTCAGACTATTATTGAAAACGTAAAAAAAAATGACTCGATTTATTGGGCAATCTCTTTAAGTGGCAAATTGATTGGAACAATCTGTTTATTTGAATTTGCAGACGACAATAGGAAAGCAGAAATCGGATATGAGTTATTACCTGGCTACCAGGGAAAAGGATTAATGCAGGAAGCTGCATCAAAAGTACTTGAATTTGGATTTCAACAAATTGGGCTAAATTCAATAGAAGCATATACTCATTCAGAGAACCAAAAATCAGCAAGACTATTAGAGAAATTTAATTTTAAAAAACAGGCTCCCTCCGACAACAATTCCGACAAAAAAATTATTGTTTTTAAATTACACAAAATTTAATAGAAAAAAACAACAACCGCTAACATTGCCTTTGCACAATCGGGGCTTGACAAAGACTTCCGCTTCATTTCTTTAATGTACTTTATTTTTCTTGCGACAATGATCTGAAATAAATTTTCGTAGCTTCATCTTAATATATTTAGTCAGCATCTGCAACCGGCTGACGAAATACTAATTCCCGCTTGGCGTAAATACATTTCGTTATACCTCATGCTTTGGCGAACCTGAGAACTTTGAATTTAATTACAGGAAATCACTTTTGAAAACTAAACATTATAAGATGGGCAAGGAAAATAATCGTATCTCACCAATAGAAATCAATAAAGACGAATTTAAAAAAATTGGCTATGGTTTAGTGGATACCATTGCGGATTTTTATGATTCGATTCATGAAAGGCCTGTTACTACAGGAGAAACACCAAACCAGGTACAAGCATTTTTAGGGAATACTTCTTTGCCCGAAAATGGAACCCCTGTTTCAGAATTATTTGATAAGACTTCAGATCTGTTACTCAACCATTCATTGCTCAATGGGCATCCAAAATTTTTTGGCTACATCACTTCGTCCCCAACTCAAATAGGTGCATTGGCTGATTTGTTAGCGTCAGCTGTTAATCCCAACCTGGGTGCAAATATTCTAAGTCCAATGGCAACCGCTATTGAAAGGCAGACAGTAAAATGGCTGGCAGAATTTATTGGCGTTTCTCATGAATATGGAGGAATATTAGTAAGCGGTGGAAACATGGCAAACTTCACGGCTTTCTTAGCTGCCAGAACTGCCAAGGCACCAAAAAGCCTGAAAGAAGATGGGTTAGCAAACGCCTCTGGCGAAATGGTATTTTATTGCTCAAAAGCAACGCACACATGGATTGAGAAAGCTGCAGTTTTGTTCGGGCATGGCTTAAAAGCAATTCAATGGATACCTACCGATTCTGATAATAAAATGAACCTGGATATTTTGTCGCAAACCATTACTGATGATGTAAAACACGGCAAAAAACCTTTTCTTGTCATTGCAAATGCAGGGGATGTAAGTACAGGTGTGGTAGATAATCTTTCTAAAATAGCAGCAATTTGCAAAGCCCATAATTTATGGTTTCATATTGATGGGGCGTATGGAATACCTGCCGCAGCAATCCCAAAATATAAAAATTTATTTGATGGAATCCAGGAAGCTGATTCCATTGCACTAGACCCGCACAAATGGCTTTACGCACCGCTTGAAGTAGGTTGCACTTTAGTGAAAAATCCCCAACACCTGGTTGATACTTACAGTTCACACCCGGTTTATTACAACTTTGACACAGACGAAGCCACCGTTAATTATCATGATTATGGTTTTCAAAATTCAAGGGGCTTCAGGGCATTAAAAGTATGGATGGCTTTGCAGCAGGCAGGAAAGAATGGTTACATAAAAATGATAAACGAAGACATCGAACTATCGCAACTTTTATTTGAAGAAGCACAAAAACATGAAGAGCTTGAAGCAGTAACACAAAACTTAAGCATCACCACATTTCGCTATGTTCCTATTAATTATGCACAAGATGAAAGGAGTAATGAAACTTATTTGAATACATTGAATGAAAAATTATTAAATGAATTGCAACGAGGAGGCGAAGTGTTTTTATCCAATGCTGTTGTTGCAGGCAAATATTGTTTAAGAGCTTGCATCGTAAACTTCAGGACTTCAAAAAAAGACATTCAGGAGATTATTGAAATAATAGTTCGGGTAGGACGAAAAGTTCACGAAACACTTAAAAATTGAATGACAATGCTTTCTTTTCCGCAGGTTGATTTTCTTCAATCATCAATTGAATACAATCATGAATGCCCTCTACGGCATTATACTCTATAAAGTTGATGTCTTAAAATTATCTGGTCGCAGTAGATATACAATGCGCCGAATGGGTGAAAATAATATTCTTTTTCCCAGCAATGTCTCTCCAAAAAATTATGAGTGAACTGAGGAAGTTGCGTAATGGCGAGAGCATAGTGTTTGGGAACTTTTATTTCCTCATTATCCATTTATAAAAAACAGGAAAATATTTTCTCCAGGCTGCTTCGTTATGTTTTGCGTTTGCATCCACCTGCTCCAGGAGGCTGGAATGGGAAAGTGATTTGAGTTTGCTTTCAACATTTTGCATATCAGAAAGCATCGTAGTACTTTCTGTTGCGCCGGCATAAAAGAATAATTTTGAATGCATCTTTTTACCTGCTTTATCCAGGTCATTGATAATAGCTGGTGCTATCCAGAAAGAAGGGGAGAAGATACCCGCTCCACCAAACACATCAGGGTACTTCATTACAGCATAAAAAGAAACCAGGCCGCCCATTGAGCTACCGGCAATGAATGTATGCTTTTTATGGACCATCGTACGTAAATTTTTATCTACGTATGGTTTCAGGCTATTTACAATAAAATCTATATAAGCATTGGCATTTCCCTTCGTGGCTTTATAGTCATAAGGATTGTATTCACTCATGCGGCCCGGGCCACTGTCTATGCCAATTACGATACATTTTTCTGTTCCCTGGCGGCCTAAAGAATCCAGGCACTCATCCACGCCCCATTCACCAAACCCAGAGCTGG
>JBDSEE010000081.1:0-2085 GCA_039920245.1 Ferruginibacter sp. | reverse complement strand
CTACTATGTTTTTTTGGCCGCTGGTAAAGTCATCAAGGTGTGAGTGGTAGATTGTAAAGGGATACATGATTGTTAATTTTGTTGTTATAAATGGTATTCAATCCGACATTATACTATAAGAATGTTTTGCCCTTAAACATTTGCATGTCAAGCGGATGTATTACCTGTAAGCCTGAACGCTTATTTCGGTAGGTCATGCCTTTGTGTCGAATAAAACTATGAGCATACGTAGCGATTTGTTTTCGTTTACCATCTGTTCAGGTGCTGTGGTTTTCATTTTTGCTTGCTTCGGCAGATCCTGTTTTGATAGCCACGCCACGGCTGTAGCGGATGTAAATAAGATAGGAGCCCTCTATGAGTTGAAGCAGCAGGCGCCTCAATTTCATCATATTATAGGTGGGATTGCATTCATTAATGGTTGATTTGCTGAGTGCATATTCCACCAGGTCGTCAATAGTCTTCATCCATTCTTCCCTGGTTTGGTATTTCCTGAACTGCCTGAACGTCTTCCCCGGGTTTAAATACTGCGCCACACTGAGGTGGCGGGGCATGTAATACCATTCGGGCAAGGGACGGTCTGGCATAAAGTCTTCCTTTCGGCTCAGGTCTGGGAGGCCGTGTGCGGCAGGTTCTACTTCAAATTCATCTTGCAGCCAGCAATTTTCTACGAGCACCATTGAGGCGGTAATGAGTTTGCGCAATTCCTGTGAAAAGAATACCATCGTGAAAGGCGGGCTGCGTTTATAATATTTGTAGTGGGCAGCATAATAGATCATCTGCTCCAGGTCCATGATGGCAAAGTCGAGACCATGCATGCGGAAAAATTCGCCGATGATGTTGATAGCGTGTTTGTCTTCAGCGTTGTCGAATATATCTTTCATTTGAAAAGGTTTTACGTGAATTCCAGGAAAAATTGTAACTACCTTATTTTATCATACCCCCGCTGATTGACGCTGCAAAGCCGCACCTATGTTTAGCAGGGCTAAAATCCTTGACAACCTTTAAGTAAAAGTTGTCATGAGAATCAAGACGATGTACCAGAACGATTAAAAAAGTAAAGCGATGTATTTGGTTTGCGAAAGATGTGAAGCGATGTATCCGGATGCTATATTCAGGATGGCTGTTGCAAAGCGATGTATTGGAAGTCTGTTTCTTTTAAAATATATTTGGAGCAGCGCCGCCTGAATGCGACACAAATATATAAACAAATATATTGACTGACCAAATATATTGGCAATTATTTATCAACAAAAAAAGTTGCTTGTGAATTATTTTAAAACCAACCTGCGTTACCTCCATAAAATATTTGATCTAAACCAGGCTGATATTGCGACAACAGTAAACAAGCAACGAACCACCATTGGCAATTGGGAAAGTGGTCTGAGTGAGCCAAACCTGGAAGAGTTAATTATCCTGTCCAAATTTTTTGATATCCGCCTGGATATCCTGGTGCTGGTGAATATTGAAAAGGCACAACTTATCACTGAGCAGCATATTGTTGAGTTTACTAAAAAAGGGAAACTCAAAAACCACCCGGTTAATTTTGACACGACTGATCTTGCAGGCCAGGAATTGGCTGAGCCGGATGAATCTGCTTTATGGCAGGTGCTAGATGAATTAAAAAGTTTAAAAAACAATATGGGTAAGCTCAGGGTTGAGATCAGGAAAGGGAAAAAATAAGAATCATTGTTACGTGTGGGACGAAACGGTGCGTAGCGCTTCCTTTATGCGCTGGAGTTATAAAACAATTTACCCCAGGCATTATAGGATTTGTAAATATTATTTTAAAATTTTGAAGGTTAAGCAAACATCGGGGTTTCGCAGCTGCTTTTTACTGTTAGTTGGTATCTTTTGCGAAAACCCCGCTGGGACGTAAGAGATAATTATCCTGTCAAAATTTTTTGATATCCGTCTTGATATCCTTGTTCTGGTGAATATTGAAAAGGCACAACTTATCACTGAGCAGCATATTGTTGAGTTTACTAAAAAAGGAAAACTCAAAAACCACCCGGTTAATTTTGACACGACTGATCTTGCAGGCCAGGAATTGGCTGAGCCGGATGAATCTGCTTTATGGCAGGTGCT
>JBDSEE010000080.1:0-6365 GCA_039920245.1 Ferruginibacter sp. | reverse complement strand
AAATGTTTTACAGCCAGCCCCACAGGTATTTATTTTATAATCAACCTATACCAGGATGAATTATCTTAGTAAACCAATAGCAGGATTATTATTGTTAACCAGTCAACTTTTTTCAGGACGGGTCAGTAATCTGTCTACGTTTCGGTCCTGCTTGTCCACGTTTTACCAAATGTCCATGTGAATACCTTCTTTTGTCCACGCCGGTATTTGGAAACCCACCGGTCTGTGACGTATCCTTACACTATCGTTTTAACCCATGTTTCGCATAATGAAAAAAACAGAGCCCCGCCGCCTTTCGTTTGCTGTCAAGCTGCTGCTGGCGGTGCTCGTCTTTTTGCTGCTGGCGGTACTGGTATGGGTTTATTTCGAGTCCCGGCTAAAGATGCTGAAGTAAATAGCCAAAATGCCAATGCTTGTTTCCAATATCCTAATAAAGACCCGATGCATCCCTCCACAGAAAACTGCGGGTTAGCGTTTTGCGACTTTAAGAATTTAAATCATAGACCGCAATGGCGATAATAACGGCGTCCATGTCTGGGACATTATCAACAGCGGTACAGTAACTTTTGCGGCAGCGTGCATCATAAAAACCCGAATAAAATTCCATTGCACACAAATATTTATTTATCAGGTTCAATTATAATCAAATGAAAAAAATCGTCCTTTTAGCACTGGTTCCTGTTTTACTAATTAATACTATAACAAACGCCCAAGTTGGCATTGGCACTACAACCCCCAATGCCAAAGCCGCATTGGATATTACTTCTACTACCAAGGGATTTCTTCTACCTCGCATGACAGCTACACAAAAAGATTCTATTACCTCACCCCCTGCGGGTTTGATGATATATTGTACTACTTGTGTTGGAGGGTTGGGAGAGCCGCAGTATTATAATGGCACTAAATGGCTAAGTATGACGGGTTGCTCAGGAGTCTTTCAAATTGGAGATAGTTATCAAGGGGGAAAAATAGTCTATATTTTCCAGCCCGGTGACTCCGGTTATATTAGCGGGCAGGTTCATGGTATAATAGCGGCTGCTTCCGACCAGGGTACCGGTATTCAATGGTATAATGGCTCTTTTATAACAACAGGAGCAGGTACATGGATATTGGGGTTTGGCAATGCTAATACAAATAAAATTGTTATTGCCCAGGGAGCAGGAAGTTATGCAGCCAAATTATGTTATGACCTGGTATTGAATGGATACAGCGACTGGTATTTACCGAGTAAAGACGAATTAAATAAATTATATATAAATCGTATTGCCATTGGTGGTTTTTCCGGCGCCTATTGGAGTTCCACCGAGAACGGTAACACCCAGGCGTGGTACCAGGTCTTCACCAATGGCGCCCAGGCCATCCTCAGTAAGGACAATGTGTTTGGTGTGCGACCTGTTCAGTCTTTTTAACAATTTAGCTATTAAACTATTTATTTATGAAAAAGATTTTTTATCTTTTTATTGCCCTTTTATTTATTACCACGGCAAATGCACAGAGTGTTGGCATTGGCACAGCAACCCCAAATTCCAAAGCTGCATTGGATATTACTTCTACTACCAGGGGATTTCTTCCACCTCGCATGACAGCTACACAAAGGGATGCTATTAGCTCACCCCAGCAGGGTTTGATTATATATTGTTCTAATTGTGTGGGAGGAATGGGAGAGCCGGAGTATTATAATGGCATTAATTGGGTGAGTATGGTGGGTGGCTCAGGAGCCTTTCCAATTGGAGATCCTTATCAAGGGGGAATAATAGCCTATATTTTACAGCGTGGTGACCCTGGTTATATTAGCGGGCAGTTTCATGGTATAATAGCGGCTGCTTCCGACCAGAGTACGGGTTTTGAATGGGATAATGGCTCTTCTATAACAACAGGAGCAGCTGCAACGGTATTGGGGAGTGGCAATGCTAATACAAATACTATTGTTGCAGTACTGGGAGCAGGAAGTTATGCAGCCAAATTATGTTATGACCTGGTGTTGAATGGATACAGCGACTGGTATTTACCGAGTAAAGACGAATTAGATAAATTATATCTAAATCGTATTGCCATTGGTGGTTTTTCTTTTGCCAGGTATTGGAGTTCCAGCGAGTTCGATGCCTTCGACGCATGGGACCAGCCCTTCTCGGCTGGCGGCCAGTTCCACGACGTCAAGTTCTACTCAGCCCATGTGCGGGCTGTTCGGTCTTTTTAACTATTTAGCTTAACTATTTTTTTTACCACGAAGCGGTCGAATATTTTACAAAGCCCGTTTGCATTCTTCCACAGAAAACAGCGGCTTTAGCATTTTGCGCATTTAACATTTTTAAAAATAATAGTATGAAAAAACAGTACAGCATTTTCCTAAGCCTGCTTTCAGGCCTGCTTTTCCCGGTTTTGTTTATTACCCATGTACAGGGCCAGGGCTGCATTAGCCCAAGCTTTGGAGTTGTAGGTAATTATGCAGCCGGGGCCAACCCCTCAGCTGTAGCTACCGGCGACCTGAACAGGGATGGAAAGGCAGACATGGCCGTGGCAAATACCGGCAGTGGCTCTGTTTCTATCCTCATCAATAGCTGCAACGTATCCTTTGGGGCACCATTGAACAGTTAATAAAAACAACTGCTGAACCTTCCTCTATCGTAGATTACATTCACTAAATAAGTTTGATGTTTCCAACCAGTTAAAAAGGCAATGACGATCCTGCATGCAAGCCGACAACAGGATAACTTGTTTTACATTTTTACCCCCACCAGTTTTTTTATATCATCTATTTGCTGTTGCAGATCTGCTAACTTTTTATTTTGTGTTTCAATGAGAGTTTGCTGCTCCTGCATGCTTTTCACAAGGATGGGGCAGTATGATTCTGCATTTGTGTATTACCGTAAAGCATTAGAAGCGGAGAAAAAAAGCAATAAACCGGGTTGGAAGGGAATAATTTCCGGCAACATGGCCCAGATATATTATGCACAGGGAAATTTTGCCAGCGCTCTGCCATTGTTTGAAATGGATTACGCCAGCAGTAAGGAAAAAGAGATTTTTGATAATGCTGCAAATTCCCTGCAATGGGCTGCAAAAACCAACCTGGCATTGGGCAATAAAGCAATTGCACTCATACAAGTGAGGGAAGCTTTTGGCTTGTTGCAAAAATGGCCTTCGGCAAATTACCTGCAGAATGCCTACAGTACTGCTTCAGAAATTTTTAAAAGCCTGGGTAATAATGACAGCGCTTATTACTTCGCCGGTAAGTACAATAAACTACATGACTCAATAGAAAGAATGATTTATCAAAGCAGCATTAGTATATCAAAACTGCGGCTGGATGAAGAAAAAAACAGGTATGGTATCCGCAGGTTGCAGCGTGAAAAAGAGGAACAGGTACAGCAGCGTAATTTTATTATAGCCGGAATATTGTTTTTAGCGGTGATTGCTTTATTGCTTATCAACAGGCAGCGGGTTAAAGTAAAACATCAGCAAGAGCTTGCGATGCAGGAAACTTTAAACGTTCAGCAGGAAATGGAATCTGCCCGTGCACAATTAAAAATGTTTACTGAAAACATTATTGAAAAAACAAACCTTATAGAAAAGCTGGAGCAGCAATTGAATAATAAAACCATATCAGCTGTGGAACAGCAACTCATTTCAGAACTTAGTCAGCAAACCATTTTAACCGAAGATGACTGGGACAAATTCAAATCCCTTTTTGAAAAAATATTCCCGCTATTTTTTCAGCGCCTAAAAAACACAGCGGCAGATATCACAGTAGCCGAACAGCGTATGGCATCGCTTACCCGCCTACAACTAACCAGCCGGCAAATGGCCTCTATACTTGGTATTTCTGTGGACAGTGTTCATAAAACAAAACAGCGGCTTCGCAAGCGTTTTAACCTTATGGCAGATGCAAACATGGAAGAGTATATTATGGGAATCTGAGTTGCACTGAGCCATGGTTCCTGGCAAGCAACCACTTCACATTCTGGCGGAAGTGGTCCAAATGTTCACTTGTGTCATTTAGTTCAGCCGGTCCTGTCATAAAATTCCTCAAATTCATTCTGCTTGAAAAGTATACCTGCAAGATTTATTTATTTCCCAACAACGTCTCTCCAAAGGTATGTGTGTGTGCCGAGGACGTTGCGTACTACAGAGCACAAATCTTTCGGTAATTTTTTGATAAATCCTGTAAGAATTATAACTTTAAAGTATGCCTTTAAAACGTACCATACCTTATCCATACGGCACTTTTTTATAACATTTACATGTCATCGATGGTTGCTATTACGCAACGTCCCTTGCAGAAGACGTTGCTGTGAAAAATAAATTAGTATGGGTGAAAAATACCTGGGCACAGAAGCTTACAAGCGACTAATACTTTCTCATCATAAACATTTAAACAGTGGAGACTACCTGATAGATGATAGGAACGCTCATAATGGTTCGGATGAATTTACCGGAGAGTTCATACATTTTGGTTCGGCGAAATATCCTGACTGGAAATCTGTTATTGGATATTTGATTCCGTAAGAGAAGAGCCATTGTCTAATTGAGAAAGGGACAATTCCTTTCTAATTTTTTTCACAATGAATTAGAAGTTGCCAGTAATCGTTACTTAAAACCTTGCAATGGCAAAAGCTTTTTTATGCTTATTGTTTAGTTGCCATGCAGGGCCATTTTGAATAATACGAATGGCTTCCTTATCACATGCCTGACACGAAGATCGTTTTATAGTAATATTTACTGGCTCCCCTTTTTCATTTACGGAAAAACTCATTCTTATTTCAGCACCGGCAATTTCTCCATTGATCTGTTGTATTGTACGCATGCTGTCCGCAACATATTTATTAAATTGTTGCCAACCCCCGACCGGAGTGGCATTGGTAACCGTAATCCTTTGAATTTCACGTGTTGTCTCTTGCCTACTATTCTTTTTTGCAGTAGTGGACCTGGCACTTCGTTTAACTCCAAAAGCTGATGTTACTATTACTTCTTCATATAGACCCTCTTTTTTATTTAAAACGATCATATTGTTGCTGTCATTCAACTGGGTTTTAAAATCCTCGTAGCCAGGTGCGCTTACTGCAACTACCGGCTGAGCTTGGTCGCTCTTTATCGAGAAATCTCCTTCAGCGTTCGCCACTACTCCAACCTTGTTGTTTAGGACCACTGTTGCAAATGATACGGGATTGCCAGCCGTGTCCTTTACCTTGCCCTGAAAGGTAGCCTTTGACTGCACCTGTATACCAGCTACTTTCCCCTGCAAGGCATTATTTAGATTAGTGGATTGGGTAGTGCCCTTAACATCCATAGCAATAGCAATGGAATCTCTTTGTATCATTACCTGGCTGCTGATAATCTCCTTTCGGGAATTCGCCAGGGTAGCAGGTTCATCTTCTGCGTAGGGCGAAGCATCTTTCACTGGTGCTGGTATGGTAGCAGTAGTTTTGCTTTCTTTTTGCCGGTTTCCTGTCTCTTTGTCCGTCGTAAAGTTATAATCCTCTTTCGTTATGGAATCAGCAGGGCCAAGCGGAATGGGTACAATTTCTTTTTTTGGAATGTCTTTAAGCGAAATATCAGACAGCTCTATTTTTGCAGGATTGTTTTTATGGTACCATATCCAGCTAATACCTGCAAATAAAATAAGTACGGCTGCGATTCTGAGAAAGGGCGCTGTATTGCTGCGTCTAAACCAGGCAATTTTATTTTTATCTTCTTTTTGTTGCAGCCTTTTATTAAGCTCGCTGATATCGGCCAGGGGCGTGTGGGTATGCACATATCCTTCCAAAGCATCTGAAAGGAATGGATCATCGAGGGTAGCTTTTTCAAGTGCATGCATTTCCTGTGCGCTCATCTTACCGGAATGATAACGCTCAAAATCTGCAGCCCCATAAATTATGTTTTCCTCCTGCGCCATTATAAGTTTAATTGTTTATCCATGCATAATTTTAAATTCCTTCTTCCATTTTGTATAAAGCTTCTCACTTTCTTCCATTCTATGCCAGTAATGCTTACAATCTCGTTATAAGATTTGCTTTGAATATAAAAAAGCTCCAGCATCTGCTTTTGTTCACTTGCCAGGGTGCCCATACAAAACTCAAGTTGCTTAAAATGTTCCTCTTTTTCTAATACCCCATTCAGATGCTCAGTTTCTTCATTTTGCATAAGGGAAATATCAATGGTTGATTTGGAAAATCTCTTTTCCTTCCTGAGAAGCATGAGGCAATAATTTTTAGTAAGCTGGTAAAGCCAGCTTTTAAAATTGAGTACTTCATATTTTTTCAGTTTAGTTACCAGTTCTTCATATACCGTCATCACCGCATCTTTTGCATCAGCAGGTTCCTGCAGGTATTTAAGGCAAACGCCATAAACCAATTCCATGTATCGCTGGT
>JBDSEE010000079.1:0-10319 GCA_039920245.1 Ferruginibacter sp. | reverse complement strand
TCAGGCATCTATTTGCCAAAAATAATGATTTAAAGCCTTATAGTTATAAGAAGCAATATTTAAGCGATGGTTTTGCGATTTAATGATTTGCCTTTACTTTTGCCGCCAGTAAACCGCAGTTCGGGCGGTAGCGCAGCCCGGTAGCGCACACGTCTGGGGGGCGTGGGGTCGCAAGTTCGAATCTTGTTCGCCCGACCACTTGAAAAATACTATCGAAAGATGGTATTTTTTTTTGATTATGATAATACCTTCCTGGCCCTCACTCCCCCATTCCTTCTCCCTGTCCGAACGGGTCTTGCGGGCGGGCATCAATTGTTTTGCTACTTCCAGTCAACATTGTTTGAATGGACAGTATTTCAGCAGGGGTAAAATAACGCCACTTGCCTGGAGCAAGTCCTGAAATTGTTATGTTCATGATACGAATCCTTTTAAGCGATGTTACCCGGTAACCCAAAGCTTCACACATACGTCTTATCTGCCTGTTCATGCCCTGGGTAAGTACCATACGAAAACGATTTGCTCCTTCCTGTTTTACAAAACAGGGCTTTGTTGTTCCGCCCTGTATCTTTATGCCTTGCCGCATTTGTTTTACAAACTCCAGGTCTGTGTTTTTATCTGTAGTTACAATGTATTCCTTTTCATGACCGTTGCCTGCCCTTAATATTTTATTTACTATATCACCGTCATTTGTAAGAAAGATCAATCCTTCTGAAAGCTTATCCAGCCTGCCTATGGGGAAAATACGTTGTTTTAAATTTATAAAATCAATGATATTGGTTTTGTCTTTCTGGTCAGTAGTGCAGGTGATGCCTTTGGGCTTGTTCAGCATTAAATAAATGGCGGCTTGTTTTTTTCGCAATGATTCACCATCTATCTTCACTATGTCTCCGGGGCCTACCCTATTTCCTTTATGGGCATCTTTGTCATTAATGGTTACCCGGCAGTCCTCAATAAATTTATCCGCCTCCCTGCGGCTACAAAAACCGCTTTCACTAATGTATTTATTTAAACTGGTATCCATATATGGGCAAATTAGCCGAAATCTTTTAATACTTTCTTCAATTATTTAAGCCTTAAAAAATACCAACATAAAAAAAGAGGCCGAAGCCTCTTGAAATATTTGTTTCTAATTTGAAATTATTCAGCTTTTTCTGCAGGGGCTTCTACAGTTTGTTCAACCGCCTTTTCACTGGTCGCAGTATCTCTTGAAATAAGTTTACCTAATTCTGATGATGCATTCTTTTTCTTCTGAGCTTTTGGTGCAAACATGACAAGCATACGCTTACCTTCCATCTTAGGCATCCCTTCCAGCGCACCTACATCTTTAAGGCTATCAGCAAATTTCAAAAGCAGTAATTCGCCTCTTTCTTTAAACATGATTGCACGACCTTTAAACTGAACATGCGCTTTCACTTTATCTCCATCTTTCAAAAACTTCTCAGCATGTTTTACTTTAAATTCAAAATCATGATCATCCGTGTTAGGCGTAAAGCGTATCTCTTTCACCTCGCTCGATTTCGACTTCGCCTTCATCTCCTTCTTCTTCTTCTTTTCTTCGTAAAGGAATTTATTGTAGTCAATGATCTTGCATACGGGAGGTTTTGCGCCCGGTGATATTTCTACTAAATCAAGTTGTTGTGATTTTGCAAGATTCATTGCATCTAAAAGCGAAAAAATACCTGGTTCAATGTTTTCGCCTACTAGCCGCACCTCGGGCACTTTGATCATGTGGTTGGTACGGTGTTCTTGTTGTTGTTCTTTTTTAAAACGGGGGTTAAAAGTACCCCTCGGTTGTCTGGGAGGAAATGCCATTTACAATTTTTAATTTACAATGTTGTTTTATTTGATACACTAATTACACGAATTAGTCGAATTACACGAATTGGGTTTTTGTTGAATTAGCACCATCATCTCTCTGAGCATCATCCTTAGTTTTTCTATCCTCTATTATCTGCCATCTATCCCCTATCAACCCGCTCTTCTATTTCTTCCTTCAGTTCCTGCACAAATACTGCCATTTTTTTTATGCCCTCATCACCTTTGCCCTGCCGCCTTACAGAAACTGAATCTTCGTTCATTTCTTTTTCACCTACAACAAGCATATAGGGCACTTTTTGCATTTCTGTGTCTCTTATCTTTTTGCCAATCTTTTCATTGCGGTCATCTATCTCTGCACGAATATCTGCTTTTTTAAGCGTTTCCAAAATAGTATTTGCATAATCCATAAACTTATCGCTAATAGGCAAAATTTTCACTTGAAGCGGTGCTAGCCACGCCGGGAATTTGCCTGCATAATGCTCCAGCAAAAATCCGATAAAGCGCTCATGGGTTCCAAGCGGTGCCCTGTGAATGATCAGCGGAATCTCTGGCGTATTCTGTTGATTTGTAAAACTTAACTTAAAACTTCTTGCCTGGGCAAAATCCACCTGGTTAGTTGCAAGTGTAAATTCCCTGCCAATGGCGCTCCAAATCTGCACATCTATTTTAGGTCCGTAAAAAGCACCTTCACCTTTCACTTCCACAAAAGGGATATCATTTTCTATCATCACTTTTCTTACAAGATCTTCGGTTTCCAGCCATAGTTCTGGCTCGTTCACATATTTCTGCCCCAGTTTTTCAGGGTCATGCAGTGATAACCTCATCACGTATTTTTCTATCCCGAATATTTTAAAATATTTCAGGTACATTTCATTCACAGCCCTGAACTCCTGTGCAAATTGATCTTTGCTGCAATAGATATGTGCATCATTCATGTGCAGGCACCTTACCCGCATCAAACCAAACAGTTCGCCGCTCTGTTCGTACCGATAACAAGTTCCGTACTCTGCAATGCGATATGGCATGTCCCTGTAGCTCTTGGGCTCTGCATCAAATATTTTATGATGATGCGGACAATTCATTGCTCTTAAATAATATTTCGTTCCATCCAACTCCATGGGGGGAAACATACTATCAGCATAATAAGGTAAATGCCCGCTGGTAATGTAAAGGTTTTCTTTTGCAATATGCGGTGTTACCACTCGCTTATATCCCGCAGTTTTCTCTGTTTCCTTGGCTAGCTTTTCTAACTCCTCGATGATGATGGTTCCATTCGGCATCCATAGGATCAACCCCTGGCCGACGTTATCATCCATAGTATAAATGCCAAGTTCTTTACCTAGTTTTCGGTGATCCCTTTTTTTTGCTTCTTCCAGCATCAAAACATATTCATCCAATTCTTTTTGGGCAGGAAATGTTACGCCATAAACCCTGGTAAGCTGTTTATTTTTTTCATCACCTTTCCAGTAAGCACCTGCGACACTGGTGAGCTTTATGGCTTTAATAAAACCCGTATTAGGAATATGTGGCCCACGGCATAGATCAGTAAATCCTCCCTGGGTGTAAAAAGTAATTTCGCCATCAGTCAACCCGGAAAGCAGATCCAGTTTATATTCATCTCCCTTCTCTTCAAAATATTTTACCGCATCGCCTTTGCTTATGCCTTTGCGTTGATAAGCATTATTTTGCTTTGCCAATTCAGACATCTTTTTTTCCAACACAGTCAAATCATCTTCTGTAAGCTTCCTGTCGCCAAGATCCATATCATAATAAAAACCTTTATCAATGGCAGGTCCCACCCAGAATTTTACTCCGGGAAACATAGATTCAACTGCTTCAGCCATCAGGTGAGCAGAAGAGTGCCAGAAGGTAGATTTTGCATCCAGATCATCCCATGTAAGTAATTTAAGAGAACTATCTTTTTCAATGGGCCTGGTTGCATCCCATACTTCTCCATCAATATTTGCGGCCAATACTTTTCTTGCCAGTCCTTCACTTATTGACTTTGCAATATCCAGAGCAGAAGTACCGGATTCGTAAGACCGGACATTTCCATCGGGAAGTGTTATGTTTATCATTCGTTTGCTGTTGCTTATTTTAAAAGCGACAAAATTAACGAATCCTTTACTATTGAACACGTTAAAGCCAGTAATTTAAAAAGGATTGCAATTATTTTTGTTCCTGCGGAAAATGCAGCGTAATTATGAAAAAAGTTTTACTCCTCTTTGTTTTATATATCACAAGTATCTCTACCCAGGCCCAGAATTTCAGCGGGCAATGGAAGGGCGAATTTTTTGACAAGAGCACAAAGTTTGTTGGATGGGGCGGCGACCGCTGCGAATACGTGCTGGAAATTGAATGCAAAGGCAATACTATTACTGGATTTTCATATACCTATTTTACTGATGAAGGCAAACGCTACTATACAATATGCCGACTGGAAGGACTTTTGGACAAAAAGAAAAAGTATTTGGAAGTAACAGAAGTTGAGCGCACAAAAACGAATGTGCCGGTTGAATTAAATAATTGTTTCCAGGTGCATAAGCTTACTTATGCAAAACAGGATAACGATGAAACGCTTGAAGGAAACTGGGTGCCGGCACCAAATCAAAAGGGCTCCTGTGGCTTCGGTGTAACAAACCTGGTAAGGCATAACTTAAAAGCAAGTTATCCTGGGTTCAGGTCAAGCACAGCTTCACGTACGCCACAAACTTCAGATATAATAAAAGTAAAAACAGATCTGAAGGTTTCGAAACCATCATCAACTTCTATTGCTAAACAAAATACTACACAACCAAAAACGGCTCCCTTAAATCCAAAGAGGGATAGTTTTATTGTTCCTGAAATAATTAAAGACCCTGTTATTAAAAAAGAGATCATCCCAAATCTTTCTACAAGATCAGGTTACGAAAAACGCAACAGTACATTGATTAAGACCATTCAAATGGAATCAAATAAAGTACGGATTGACCTTTATGATAATGGGGAAGTTGATGGGGACAGTATCTCTTTATTCCTGAATGGTAAATTATTTATGGCTAATAAAAGGCTTACTGAAAAACCCATCACGCTTTACCTGGATAAAGAAGATCTGAATGAATCCAATGACCTGGTTATGTATGCAGAGAACCTGGGCACTATCCCACCAAATACAGCCCTGATGATAGTTACAGATGGTAGCCATAGGTACGAGGTTCGCATCACATCCGATCTCCAGAAAAGCGGGGTAATTCGTTTTATAAAAAAGCAACAGGAGGATTAGGTGCTTTACGGATTTGCTTTTATCGTATCTTTTATGTCACCGCAATGCAACATTCCTGATTTATACTTTGGATGATTTTTTCCGAGATATGGATTTACAATCTCTACGCTGCTGCTTATCCAGTTTGCACTTACTTCATCATTAAATGCCATAGGACAATTTTGTAAATAAAGTTTCGGGCCTTCGTAATTAACGGTCTTTAAAAATGAAGGATACATTAATTCACTGATCATACTGAAATCTTTTCTCATTTCTGTAATATCAGTTTGTTGTAACAGGCTTTCGGTATTTGCTTTCAGGTCGCCAATATTTCCAAGGGCAGTTTCATATATCATGGAACTATCCACTTTTAATTCAGCTAAATGAACACTATCAAGCGAAATGAGAAATTTCCTGGCAGCTTGTTTTGCAGTTGTTGAATCTGCTTCTACAAAAGCATCTTTTATCTGTAAGTAGGCATTTACAACATTGTCAATGCTGTTATTAAATGGAGCGGAGTGTATTGTTTGTGCTATGGGTGCTTGTTTGGGTGCCTTAGGGCCAGAAGCATGGCTGCGAAATAAAAACCAGTAAATTCCAACAACCAATAAAACAAATAAAAGGGCAATGATAACACGCTTCATACAGTAAATTTTTTTCCAAAGTTATGAGATAACAAATAAATCATTATTTCGGCAGACCGGCAATGATATAAATCGATTTAGCTAAATTTTTTCAATTCTTCAAAATAGCAGGGATTAAACAGTTAATTTTGCGGCAAATTTCAAAGCTGTTTTTAATTATATATCATGTTACTAGGTTTACAAAATGTTACGTTTGAGTTTGGCGCAAGGACAATAGTGGAAGACGCTACCTGGCATATTCAACCCAATGAGCGCATTGGTCTTATAGGGTATAACGGAACAGGAAAATCTACCTTGCTAAAGGTTCTTACCGGGCAATATTCTACAGCCAAAGGCACCGTTGAAAAAGGCCGTGAAACTACCATTGGCTTTCTTCACCAGGATCTACTTGGTTTTGATACCGAGGATTCTATTCTTGAAGTGGCGCTTGGAGCATTTGAAAGAGTGAAAGCATTAGAAAAAGAAATTGAATTACTTGGGAAAAAACTTGAAGAAACCGGCGATGAATCTTTAGCGCATGATTATGCTGATCTCCTGCATGAACTAGAAGTGCTGGATGGCTATAGCATTCATCATCGGACAGAAGAGATATTGCAAGGGCTTGGATTTACAAATGCAGAACTTCAAAAACCGTATAAAAATTTTAGTGGTGGCTGGCGCATGAGGGTACTACTTGCTAAAATGATCTTGCAACACCCCGATGTGCTGCTATTGGATGAACCTACCAATCACCTTGATCTTCCAAGTATAGAATGGCTGGAAAAATACCTGATGCATTACCCTGGTGCTGTGGTTATAGTTTCGCATGATCGTTTCTTTTTAGACAGGATGGTTACAAAGATTGTAGAATTGTACCAGCAGCAACTTCATTTTTACACAGGTAATTATTCTTATTATGAAAATGAAAAAGCCTTGCGAATTGATATGCAGAAAAAGGCTTTTGATAACCAGCAGGATTATATTCGGCAACAGGAAAAATTTGTAGAACGTTTTAAAGCCAAGGCCAGCAAAGCAGCAGCAGCGCAGAGTATCGTAAAAAGGCTTGACCGTCTAGATCGCATTGAAGATGTAGAACTTGAGCGGCCAAATATGAAGATAAATTTTGCTGTAGATAAACAACCTGGCAAGATCATCTGCACATTAAAACATGTAAGTAAAAGCTTTAAGGATATTATCATTGTAGAAAACACTGGTGCTGAAATAGACCGTGGAGATAAGATCGCATTGATAGGCGCAAACGGAAAAGGTAAATCCACATTGCTAAGAATTATTGCAGGTGCTGAGCCATTTGTAGGTCAGCGGGAATGGGGACATAACGTGGTGGAAAGTTTTTATGCTCAACATCAGTTAGAGGCGCTCAATCAAAACAATGATGTATTGGAAGAATTGAAAGAAGCCCGCAGCGGAAAAAATGACCTGGAACTTCGCAGCCTGCTTGGTGCATTTTTATTTAGTGGAGACACTGTAGAAAAAAAGATAAAGGTATTGAGTGGAGGAGAAAAAGCCAGGGTAGCACTTGCTAAAACAATTGCCAGCAAAGCTAATTTCCTAATGCTGGATGAACCAACAAATCACCTGGATATTCACTCTGTTGACTTGCTGGTAGAATCGCTGAACAAATATGAAGGAAGTCTTATCCTGGTGAGTCATGATCGTTATTTCATTAGCAGGCTTGCTAATAAAATCTGGGAAATAGAAGATCACAAGATCAGGGAGTTTAAAGGAACTTATGCAGAATGGGAAGATTGGAAAGAGCGCAGACTGAAAGCAGAAGCTGCCAATAAGAAGCTGGAAAAAGATGAAGTTAAGGCAGAAAAGATTCCCGAAAAGCCATCGGAGAAAAAGGCCCAACCAATAGTAAATAATGATTCGAAAAAAGAATTGCAAAAAGTAAAAAGCCGGGTTAAACAACTTGAAGAGAAACTGGCACAGGTAACAAAAGATAAAGTTTCAATAGAGGCAGATCTGGCGGCCCCTGATATTTACAGCAACAAAGAGAAATTTTTAAAAACAGAAACAGCCTATAACAAAACCCTTAAAGAATTAGCAAACATCCATGCTGAATATGAAACTGTTTTTGAAAAAATGATGGAGCTAGAGGGTTAATGAATTGAATAACATTTTCCGATATTTATTTTTCCAGCGCTGTTATTTTATTGAGTCTTCTTACATGTCTTTCCTGGCCAGAGAATTCGGCCTGCAAAAATGTAAGTATAAGTTCCTGTGCTGCAGATGGCCCGGTTACCCGTCCTCCTAAGCAAAGCACATTCATATTGTCATCTTCAACGCCCTGGTGCGCCGAGAAATGATCCTGTATCAATGAGGCTCTCACACCTGGAATTTTATTTGCAGCAATGGCAGCTCCTACTCCGCTTCCACAAATCGCAATTCCTTTTTCAATTTCATTTGCAGCCACAGCTTTTGCAAGCGGTATTACAAAATCAGGATAATCATCCTGTTCATTTAATTGATAGGCACCATAATCAACCAATACATGATCAAGCTTTTCAAGATATGATTTCAGGAGTTGCTTTAAATCAAATCCGCCATGATCTGCACAGATACCTATTCTCATAAATAATCATTTAAAACTTTATTCAAACAAAGCGCCTTGTGATCCCGTTGCATCTTCCTTTACTTCCCATTCCATTTCCACTGATTTAGAAAAATCTACAAGCTTTGCACCTAATGCTTTCCAACCCATCACTTCTACCAGCTTTTCTACCTTAAATTTAGCTTTGTTTACTTGCTGTCCACGTCCCGATTGAACTTTAAGAATAGGCCCATTGGAAGTTGTAACTGCTTCCAACCGGTTATCTTTTCCTTCTTTAATAAATAAGAATTTATTGTTTAAGGAAGTTGTTTCAATCTTAAATCGTTTTATGTTGTATTGTAATTTTTCACTATCCAGGTACACCGCCGTAACGATTTTGTCAGCATCAAATTTTTCTATGAGTAATATCTTATCGGGTTCAAAACGTTGCGTAAGTTCCTGGTCAACGATCTCATAATTACCATCTTCATAAATAACCAACACCCTGTCTTCGGCCTCAAACTTGCCGAGGTATTCACCTTTCTCATCTGTATTTAATCGCCCGAACTTATTATCAAACCAAAGTTTTTTTGCATCTAGCGTTGATTTACCTGCTTCCTTAAACTTCACAGATTTGATTGGATATTTTGTCACCTGGTTACCAATACTTCCCCTTCCTTTTATTTCAAGTTCTTCAAAATAGAATTCTAATTCTTTCTTTTTTGCGCTACAGTTAGGACTTAGGATAATCTTTACAACTTCTGCTTCACCATTTGCATTTACGGTAAAATAATGCACCCTGCTTTTTTCTGAACCTTTTGTTAGATCATATTCTTTATCCCTTGTAATACCTGTCACATTAAATCGTTTAGCATAACTCACACCGGTTTTCCCATCCACATAAACCAGGTTATAAGTAGTTCGCTCATCTCCTTTCTGAAAAACGGCTACATGCAAAATATCTTTTCCAATAAAATTTTTATCAGAAACTTTTACAACCTTCATGATACCACCCTTTGTGAAAGCGATGATGTCATCGAGTTCTGAAACTTCTGTTACCAGTTCATCTTTCTTCAAACCGGTTCCGATAAATCCATCAGCAAAATTTGCATACAACTTAATATTAGCAATGGCTACCGTCTTAGCCTGTATCACATCAAACTGCTTCAGCTCGGTTCTTCTCTCACGACCTTTGCCATATTTTTTCATTAGTGTATCGTAATATGCAATAGCAAAATCCGTAAGATGCTCCAGGTCATGCATCACTTGTTTTATTTCCGTTTCCAGTTTATTTATCTGGTCGTTCAGTTCATCAATATCAAGTCTGTAAATCCGGCGAACTGGTTTTTCTGTAAGCTTTACAATATCTTCTTTTGTAATATCCCTTCTTAATAACTTTTTGAATGGAACAAAAGCTTTATCAATCGCAAGGATCACTTTATCCCAGGTTTCATGTTTCTTTTCCAATTCCTTGTATATCTTTTCTTCAAAGAATATTTTTTCAAGTGAAGTGTAATGCCATTTCTCGTGAAGCTCTGCAAGTTTTATTTCAAGTTCACGCTTTAAAAGCTCCCTGGTATTGTCTACCGATATTTTAAGCAACTCCTGCACGCCAAGAAACTGCGGTTTTTTATTTACAATCACGCAGGCATTTGGTGAAATCCCAACTTCACAATCGGTAAATGCATACAAGGCATCAGTGGTAATATCAGGAGAGATACCAGGCGCCAACTCGATGAGTATTTCAACTACAGCTGCCGTATGATCAGTTACTTTTTTAATTTTTATTTTACCACTGTCATTTGCTTTTACAATACTTTCTATTAATTGGGAAGTAGTAACTCCAAACGGAACATTTCTAATAACTAATGTTTTTTTATCCAGTTCTTCTATCACTGCTCTCACACGAACCTTGCCTCCACGTTTGCCTTCGGTATACAAACTTGCATCAAGCGTTCCACCGGTTTGAAAATCAGGGAAGATTTCAAATTTCCTTCCCCGTAAATATTTTATACTTGCATCGATTAACTCGCAAAAATTATGAGGAAGGATCTTTGTTGCCAATCCAACAGCAATACCTTCT
>JBDSEE010000078.1:0-2422 GCA_039920245.1 Ferruginibacter sp. | reverse complement strand
GTGGAAATAGTATGAGATTAAATACTACTGGGTTTAATAACAGCGCCTATGGTGCCGGAGCTCTTTTTCAGAACGAAACAGGCTATGGAAATGTAGCTAATGGGTTTGATGCACTCGCCGGCAATATTGGGGGCATTGGTAATACAGGCAATGGTTATTATTCCCTTTATAATAATACAACTGGCTTAAATAATACAGCTAATGGTTCTAATGCCCTTTTTAATAATATCTCCGGAAGTAACAACACAGCAGATGGAGCTCTGGCACTATATAATAATAAAACCGGTTATTTCAATGTAGCCATTGGCACTAATGCATTATTTTCTGACCTCATAGATAGCAATTTAGTTGCCATTGGAGATTCAGCTTTATTTAATAACGGAAAAAATACTGTTAATTGGTATGATGGAAATTGGAATACAGCAATAGGTAAAAGGGCTTTATATGCTAATACAACTGGTTATTCAAATACAGCTATTGGTTTCAGATCGCTTGATTCAAATTCGGTCGGTGTACAAAATACTGCTCTTGGCACTTCGGCTTTGAATGCTAACAAAACGGGAAATAATAATACTGCAATAGCACCTTATGCATTGTATGACAATACCACAGGCAGCAACAATACTGCAGTAGGCGAACAAGCGCTTTCATCAAATATATCAGCAAACAGTAATACAGCCGTTGGTTTTTTCGCTCTTGGATTAAGTACTACCGGTTATTCAAATGTTGCTATAGGTGTACATGCTTTGCATGCAAATTCCACCAGTAGTAATTCAACTGCTGTAGGGGACTCTGCTTTATATTTCAATAGTAGCGATCAGAATACAGCTATTGGAAAAAAAGCACTTTTTCTAAATACGACAGGCAGTGGTAATACAGCAGTGGGGTATCTTGCGACGGCTTCTCCCGGAAACCTTACCAATGCTACAGCCATTGGTGCAAATGCAGTGGTTACACAATCAAATGCTATACAGTTGGGAAGCCCTGCATTGACAAGCGTAAATACTTACGGCAATATTACGGTGCTAAACGGAAAGGGTTTGATACGAAGCAATGATGGCACGCAGCAAAAAAAACTTGTTACCGTTGTCACTGTTAATCAATCCCTGCTTGCAGGAGCAACGATCAGTATTGCCTTCTCTTTCCCTGAAAGTTTTAGTGGTATTCCAGATGTTTATGTTGGTAATGTTACTGCTGGTGGCGGTTTTGCAGAAGCAATCATGTCAGTAACAAATATTACAACAACAGGAGGTTCCCTTTTTATAAATAATCCAAAATCTACCGGGTATGTGCCTAATTATAGCGTTAAGATAATAGCCATCGGTCCGCAATAAATACAATTTAAAAAACTCAAAAAGCTAACTAAAATCAGTAATTTGAATTTCTATGGAGTACTCTTGTTTTATCTTACATCTACCTTTCAATGAACCAATCAGCTTCATGCAGGCAACAAAGAGTTAAGTACAATATCCCGACTCTGCCTTTCAATTGTGTGCCCTTATGTTTCTGTGATGGGATGATATGCAAATTCTTGCCGCAGTTTTATCTGCTGTTAAGATTGAAGTCTAAAACTCTGCCATGATTTTTGTTTTAAACCTGGGATAGAAGTTAGTTGCATTTTTTTATGATAACAAACATAGGAAATTGCCAAAATGCCTAAAAAGATTAAGGGAAAGATTGTTTGAAAATTAAATCCATCAATTGCAAAATGGCTGATAGCTGCAAAAATAAAATCAAATGCGAAACCTGCATAAGCCCATTCTTTTATTCGGTTTGGTACTTGGGGAATCATTAATGCTAATGCTCCTAAAATTTTGAATACAACCAATACGTTGCCGAAATATGCAGGATAACCCAAATGCCGGATTCCTTCTTTGGCTAATTCGGTCTGCGAGGTAAATGCAGGTATCAACCCTTCCATAAGGAAGATAACAGTTGTTGTTACCCAGAAAATAATATTTATCTTTTTCATTTTTTTTATTTTTTATTGTTGACTACTTATTGTTTAAAAGATGTTCTACATTATATTATAGATACCTTTTTTCAATCTCATAAATGTTTAACCAGCTAAACTCCCAAAGCAAAGTTGCTTCGAAAGTTAGCTTTTGGTAATTACGCATCGGGGATATTGGGTTCAACTAATTTCTTTAATTTTTCAAGGGATTCCTGCCATCCTAAATAACACATCTCCGCCGGAATAGCAACCGGAATTCCCTCTTGCGTGATGTTGATTTCGGTACCGCATGAAACTTTTTTTAACCATACAGTTGTAATCATTTCTCCAGGCAAATTCGGATCATCAAATTTATCGGTGTACTTTAAAAATTCATTTGGTTTTAGTTCCAAAAATTCACCACCAAATGACTGTGTATTCCCGGTAGAAAAATTGATAAAAGACATTTTATAACTGCCACCTACTCTA
>JBDSEE010000077.1:0-5986 GCA_039920245.1 Ferruginibacter sp. | reverse complement strand
CCCGCCTTCGGCAATAC
The DNA here is from genome assembly GCA_039920245.1 of Ferruginibacter sp. Lineage (GTDB taxonomy): Bacteria > Bacteroidota > Bacteroidia > Chitinophagales > Chitinophagaceae > Ferruginibacter. Next base: position 5,969 of record JBDSEE010000077.1, on the reverse strand, counting down.
TCGGTCGTTTTAGGGCTACATTTTTATGAAGATAATTCTAACAATAAATGTTTTACTTTTTCAGCTTGGTTTAGTTGCACAGCCGAAATTTGAACACGACCCAAATTATTGTCCTCAATACAAATTTGTAGATTCAGTTTTTAATTTAAAGGCTACAAATGATTTCGAATTTCGTTTTTGCATTCGCCATTCTGGATTATTTGGAGGAAATTCTTCCATAATTATAATCTCAGAAAACGATAATAAATGGAAAGCTAACATTTACAATCTTTCATTTTTTCCTGTCGAAAGTTTTTTGGAAGACACTCAAAATTTACCCAACCCTTTGCTCCTTTGGAAAAAGCTATTAAAGCAAAAAGTATTGACTTTACCCGACAATTCGCTTCTTAGAACTAAAGATGGGAAAATCCCCTATTCAAATACAAGAGATGGCACAACTTATACATTTGAGTTGATTACTAAGGCTGCAAAGAGATCATATTCATATTACGCTCCTTACGGTGCAATTGAAGAATATCCAGAAATTAAAGAGTTTAAATCAGTCTTAGAAATGGTCTTTTTAATTGAAAGGTTTTATCGAACAGAGTATCGTTAGAAAACGTCGCCCAACATCAGGTTTTATGCAATTGGGCATGACGTTAAAACAATCATCGGCATTGCATATCCAAGCTTTCGGCGCACGGAATTCTGTTGGTCATTAGTTCTAAACTTCAACTTTTGTTTATGAATTTAGCTTCAGTTCCGAGCAGACAGTTGGTCAATTCCCAACTGCATAAATCCCTGATCGTAATACCGTGAAAAAACCTTCTTCAAAACTTTATTCTTAATTCCCCACCTTGTTGTAGTGCTGTTTACGGGGGTTTCAGATTGCCTTTAAAAAAATTGTACTTCTATAAAACAAAAATGATGATTCACTATTTAATCTGCTCTATTCACTAGTGTGTATATTTGATAGGTTATAATTTTTTCACAAACACAGGTTTGATGCAACCACCGTTTGACAGGTATTAAATAACACATAATGGAAAAGAAAAACTTTAATACCGACAAAGCCGCACGCATGAGTGAGGTGTTTCCGCAAGCAGTAATCGCCAATAATTTTATTTTTTTGTCTGGCACACCTGGGCTTGACAGACTTTCAGGACAAGTAATTAGTGACGATTTCGAAGATCAAACCATGCAATGTTTTAAAAATATCAAAATCATTTTAGAAGAGGCAGGCAGCGATTTACATAAAGTGGTTAAGACAACTGTATTTATGGTAGCAGGGAATGACTTCGCCATTTTAAATAAGGTATACCGTGAGTTCTTTGGCGACGATGCCCCGGCCCGTAGTACACCTCAAGTAATGCCATTTCCAGCTGGGATTTTAATTTCGGTTGAATGTATTGCGCTTCTTTAAAATAAATTATTTTTTATACTTTTCCCGTAACTAATGAATTACCAGGCCTCAGCTTACAATATATGGGGAAGGTACCAACAACGGATATTTATAAGGGCAGCAAAAACAGTTCAGTACAGGCTTACGATGATTTTTATTTAAGGAGTTATGGATACTATGAAGCAAGGCAGGTGAGGCTAAACTTTACTTATAAGTTTGCAGATAACACTTTAAAAGTGCCCCGTAGCAGAAACTCTGCATTAGAAAGCGAAAGTGGCAGAATAAAATAAGTTGCAGGATATCACCACACATTTTTTATTAAATATATTGCCGGATTTATTTGTGTGGAATAGCCGGTTGCAAACTTTATACTACCCACAAGAAATTAAAGAAATAAAATCAAACAGTTGCTTAAAACCGACTAGAGTAAACACAACTAAATTTAATATGGTAGTACAGGAACAAATCAGAAAGTATATTGCTAGCCAACCTGAACAAAAACGCAGCGACATGCAAGCGTTACACCGCATCATTCTCCAGGTAATGCCAGCATGTAGATTATGGTTCCTGGATGGTAAAAACAGTGAAAATAAAACTGTTTCTAATCCTAATATAGGCTATGGAATTCAAACCATAAAATATGCTGATGGAAAAACCCGGGAGTTTTATCAAATTGGTATCAGTGCAAATACAACAGGAATCTCTGTATATATACTTGGTATTAAAGATAAGAAATACTTAGCCCAGGCATATGGGAAAAAACTGGGCACGGCGAGCGTGAGCGGATATTGTATTAAGTTTAAAACGCTGAAAGATATAAACATTGATATACTTGAAGCGGCAATACGATATGGGGTTGAGAACAATTAAACGTCTTAGTTGGTTGCGACAATTAAGATCCGGAGGGCAAAATATACTGCAGTAAACCATAGGCAAAGAGCATAAGAAAATGACTTGCAAGTTTTCAATCCGACACAGCCTGGCAAATTCAAAAACATCATAATAGGAAAACAAACTGACAGCACAAAAGTAAAACCGCTTTGACTTATTTGCAAACCTGGGGCTGCTCAGCTATTCTTAGACTTCCGCAGAGCCTGGCCCACTTATGATGCAATGTCTATGGATTGTTTATAAGAGCCAGACTTCGTCCTTAATCACGCACCTGCACAAATGCCGCCCGTTTAGGAACAGGCATTACGGTGTTCAACCCTTTTACTGCCCGCCATAATACTTCGCTAAATATTCTGTCGGGCACACGATCTTCTTTGGTAAAATCAAAAAGCTCAGATTGCTCGGTAAGCTCATTTTTTACTATAGTCTTTTGTGTGAGGTCCACCTTTGCCGGCATAGCAGTAAATGTTGCAAAGTCCGGGGTAGGGGTAAAGCATTTCCAAAGGGGCACAGCTGCTGCATCATATTGGCTCATGGGTGGTATGCCAAGAATAAGTTCTATGGTACGCAGCAGGCCGCTGGTAGTATAAGAGCTGTGATCTATAAAACCACGCTTCACGTAGGGCCCGGCAATATATGCGGTGCTCCTGTGTGCATCAACATGGTCAGGTCCATCTTGCGCATCATCTTCTACGATAAATACTACGCTTTCTTTCCACACAGGACTCAGGCTAAGCATTTCTATGAACATTCCAACGCCCAGGTCATTATCAGCTACATGTGCAAAAGGGGTTGGCCTTCCTTTGCGCAATCCTTCTGTATGATCATTGATAAGCCTTAAAGTATTTAGTTGCGGTAGGGCATTTATACTTACCAGTGAGTCAAAATCTTTTTTCCATTGCCGCACCCTGGTAGTATCCTTTACCGACTGGTCCCAGCTGGTATAGTATGTACAGAAATGATTTTTCAGTACCGGGATATTTGGCTTGTAGTCATCTGCAAATTCGCCATAGGTGCGGAAACTTACGCCTGCTTTTTTGCAATGGTCCCAAAGAAAACCTCCTTTGTTATTGGCAATCTCACGGGTACCTTCCGCATCATAACCTCCACCACGACCACCATAACTGGTTACCCAGTTCTTTTCTAGATAATCGGTGGCATATGCACCCAGGGTCCAGTTATGACCGTCTGCACTTACTTCGCCATCTACGTAAAAATTATCGAGCAATACAAAATCCTTTACCAGCTTATGCTGGTTAGGCGTTATATTTTCGCCAAACAACAGCAGGCTAGTGTCACCGTTTCCCCCATATACATCGGCTAGTACCTGGTCGTAAGTGCGGTTTTCTTTTATAATGTAAAACACATGTTTTATGGGAGAGGGGCTGCCAATTTTTTTTGGGATAGGATTATTATCGGCTCCTTCGCTCAATAATTCTTTTGATTTTGAATAAGGCGTATTGGCATAAACCTGTTTGGCATAGTTGCCCAATTGTGCTTCAGTTGGCAAATCAATTATGGACATCGTTCCTTTAAATAATCCGCCGATGTATTGCACTTCCGCCGCCCTGCTAGTATCGCCTTTTTGATAATTTATTTTTTGTTTTTTGTTGATGGGGCTGGGGCCACGAGGATTTGCTTTTGAAGACATTCCTTTACCATTAGTAACAAATATTTTGTTGCCGATCTGTTTCACACATGTAGGGTACCATCCTGTTGGTATAAAGCCCTTTGCCTTGCTGAAGCCAGGCCTGCTTACATCAAAGACACTGAGGCAATTATTATCTGCATTGGCTATATAAAGTATTTTGCCGTCGGGGCTTAAGGCCAAACCGTTACTGGTAGAGCCGGGGGGAGCATCAGGGTATAAAGAAGCGGTAAGTGTTTCCACTACTTTGCGTTGCCTGGTGTTTATTACTGACACAGAATTATCATTGGCATTGGTTACAAATAGAAAACTGCCTTTTTTATCCAGGCATAATTCATTGGGATTATCACCCACAGCTATTTCTCCGTCGATCTTCTGTTGCCTTGTATCAAATAGCAATACTTTGTCGCATCCCCAACAACTGATATACAGTGTTTTTTTATCAGGGGAAAGTACACAGGTATAAGCTTCCCCATTTAATTTATAAATGCCTTTTACTTTTTTGGTCACCAGGTCTGTTACATACAATGAATTATTATCTTTTGTAACTACATATAATATTCTTTGCTCATCATCTATAGCAATGCCTGCTGGAGAAATTTTGTTGGGCCATGGATTGCCAAGTATTATGCTATCTGTTAGCAGTAATTGATTATTGGCAATGCGATACTGCAAAATCTTATTGTCGTTGCCACCGCTTGCATATAAATATTTTTCATCGCTGCTGAAAGCCAGGCCCACCCAACTTCTGGCAATTACGGTAGTTGCGATGATCTTTTCAGACGCTACATTGATCAATTGCAGGCTTTGGGTGCTTTGTCCGTTGTTTGTAACCGCCAGTAATTTTTTTGATTTGCTGACGGCCATATTCAGCGGTAAGTCACCGAGGGGAATACTTCTTCCTGCTGGGGAAAGTTTCCATCCATTAGGAAGCGTGATTTGGTTTTGGGCTATGCATACCAGTGAAGTGAATAACAAACTGACTTCCAAGAGCAATAGTTTCTTCATACTTGAATATTTAGAAAGGTTAAAGATACAAGTGAATCAATCCATATTTTTAACCTACGTATTAATAAATAATGAATCATTCCGGCATATGCTCCTGGCTGGCCTATTATATACCGTAAGTCTTTCGAAGAGTTTGCCCCATTTTTGTGATGATGACTTTATGCTAATAAGTTTACCCGGCATGTCCCGTATTTTAAAAAATAAAGATGACTTATATTTACTCCTGCGTATAAGATTTCTAATGTCAGTTTCTTCAGCAACAGATACTGCCTGCGTCAATGCTGAACGATGATTGTCATTGTAAAGTAATCCCCATACAACAAAAAAATATGAAATTTGACCTTTTGCTTTCTAATATATCAAAGCATATTTCTTTAACCACAGATGAAACTGCATTTTTCACTTCACTTTTACAGTCAAAAATTGTAGAAACAGGAGCATTTTTATTACGTGAGGGAGAAGTTTGTAGGTATGAAACTTTTATAATAAAAGGTTGTTTAAAAACATACTTCCAGGATGAAAATGGATTTGAGCATATCGTCGATTTCTGCATTGAAGAATGGTGGGCTGATGATTTATATAGCCTCCTTACTCAAACAGCGTCCAAGTCGAATATTAAAGCAATTGAGCTTACTGAAATTCTGCAAATAAGTAAAACTGATCTAGAACTGCTGTACCAAAAAATACCGAAGTTCGAACGGTTCTTCCGGATACTTTTTCAAAATGCATTTATTGCCCAAAGGCAACAGATAAATTTAAGCTTATCGGCTTCGGCAGAAGAGCGATATATTTTATTTCTTGAAAAAAAACCTTATGCCGAAGAACGGTTCTCTCAAAAAGATATCGCCTCGTATTTAGGCATTACTCCGCAATTTTTAAGTACGTTAAAGAAAAAACTACGGTAAGTTAATGTAGATTAACTTTTAAACCGCGTTGTTCATTTTTCTTTGTGTAAACAAGATAAAATGACAAGAGAAAAATTATTACATGCTGAAAAAACCACCAGTAAATTATTTGATGCTGTTGAAAAAAGTAATTTAA
>JBDSEE010000076.1:0-5420 GCA_039920245.1 Ferruginibacter sp. | reverse complement strand
AAAATGTTTACCATCAAATTTTATAAAACTTGAGGCAGAAATTGCTACAACTGAAAGTCCAGTGTTAATTAAAAAGTCTCTTCTTTTCATGTTTGTTACTTTAATGATGATGTCATTTTGTGGCATTGACGCTAACGTTTTGCATTGCCGAAGGTTAGGGAATTTGTTGCTGGTCCCGCCCGGAACTAAAGCTAAATTGAAAAAAAAAAGTACAAATTAAGAACAAAGCTAAATTGAAACCGTCCAGCCGGAACCACAGCTGACAGTGATTTGCAGCCGATGTTCCAATGTCCCGCCCTGACTTTTGGCAATGCATTGTTAGCAGCACACCCTTTCTTTGAGATTGACAAATAGACAAATAAGCCGTCCTAAATTATTGTGCTGAAGCAGGACGTTGAGATATTGACCAATATTTTACTACTATATCAAACATAATTTTTAATTCACTAATATTGGTTGGTTTTATAAAATAACCTTGTACATTAAGGCTATATGCTTCAAGAACACTTGCAGAAGCACTACTAGTTGACAGCATAAGGAATGGAATACATTTCATTCGTATTTCTTCGTTATCAAAAATCTTCTGTTTAAGTTCAAAACCATTCATTCGGTGCATATTAATATCGCAAAATATAAAGAAGGAATGCCTGTCCGTTTTAGAAATATAATCGTAGAATTTATTCGTGTCCGTGAAGACCATTATTTCATTTTCAATTCCTAATTCCTTGAAACCTTCCTTAAAAATTTCAATGTCATCCATATCGTCATCAATGATAATTATGGGATTTGAATTGCTTGTTGTAGGTGTCATTATTTCAAAGGTAAGAACTTCAGTATCTTTTTGAGCGATGTTTTTAGTACTGAAAAGCAGGTGTGTCCATTTGATTGCTGCTAACACATGCTAGAGGGTACCATTTTTTAATTCTAAAAACTCCACCTTCTCTTCAAAAACCCCAACTCATAAACCATAGGTTGCAGTTTTTCAATAACTGTTTTATATGCTTCTTCAAATGGTTTAAAACTTACAGGTGCAAAATCGCCGCTGCTGTTGCGGGCCTGTAATGCCTTGCATATTTGACGCTAACCCACATCGGGGAATGATTCAGAGAATCATTTTTATTCTTACTTCTAGGTGCGTTGCGCTAAATTATTTATGTAATCTAATTTTTGTTCCATGAACTTATCTCTAAAAATAGCTTTTGCATCAAAAGATTGTTTAAAGACTTTGTGAAGTTGACCTTTCTTTTTATCCCTTGTAGTACATGCAGCGCTTGCCGGGCTGGCTGGCTTTAGGTAGAGGTAACAAACAATATACAAGCAGATAATACAAACAATAACCGGATAGATATAAAAAGTTTTTACATGAATTTATTTCAGATAAGGTGAAAATACATTCTATTTTGATGGAACTCCCATACTTGCAAAGTTGTTGGTGTAATCACAAATAAAGTCAGGAGCACGGTAAGACCAACAAAGACGATAATGGTCTGCTTGTGCTTCCGTCTATCCTCTGCTAAATTCCTTTATACTCATTATTTTGTTGCGACGGTTAAGGATCATCTGCAATTTTAATTTAGGAATCTGTTTCACCCGGTTTTCAGCAATAATGCGGTAAGCGTAATTCATTGTTACAAACACTTCTGCTCCTTTGTTTAATGGGCGCCACTGTATGGATTGTATTTCATGCTTTTGTTCATCCGATGTTATCCAGTAACTTTTAATAAGATTAAGGATAGAATCCTTTGTGGGATTTTCAATTTTATAAAACAGTGTGCATTTATTTAAATAATTACTGTACCATTCTTCCAGTTTTCGTTGCTCAGAAAGTATGAAATAATTTTTGATATACTGGTAACGCACATCAGTATCAGGAAGATCTATTAAAACAGCTGGATCTGTATTTTTTTGCAAATGCCTGTTGCAGTTTTGTAAAGAAATGGAAATACAAATTCCTAAGAAGGCGGTAACAATTTTTTTCATTCGGATGAAGTTATTGTAAAATAACCCAACTGGCATATATGCAGCGTAGTAAAAGAGCGTAGCGCCATTGCTGGCAGAATCTTCCTTTCTGATAGCCGAGACTCCGCGTTAGTTGCGTGGCAGACGAATAATAATGTCGAACTTCATTATTGCAATAATCAAGATTTGAACTATCGCATTTAACCTCGGCTTAATGCCGCTTAGGATTCAGGCTGCCATAAAAGTTCTGAAAAACCTATAGCAATGGTAAGCATTCTTGAATGATCCGTTCCCAGGATTCCTGATACTATTTGTTGATGCCTCGGAAACAAGGTTAAGCACTTTGTAAAAGAACCCGTTTACGATCCAGGTTACTGCTATGCAATAGGTCAGTACTTTATGGATTGTTTTGTATGACATAATTCCAGGGTAATGCAATTAGCTTGAAGACAAATCTATTCAATTGCTGCAATCATTCCAAAGAACTGCGATTAGTGGATATCGAAAGAGATCATGCTTACACTTTGTATTGCGCTGTTATTTTTCTTTAACATTCAATTCCATATTTTAATTGGTTACTTAATTCTGAAGGCGGGAATCAATGAGCTCAAAACATACATTTATGAAAAAACTTCATCTCATTTTCTTTTCCATTTCCATTTTAGTTGTTTACAGTTGCAATCAAAACTCCAATGCTAAACAGGAGCAGTCGCTTACGGCATTAAGTGATTCTTCATTGCCTGCTGGCAATAATGATAACAATGATGTGCCGGTAAAACTTGTAAAAAGTGCCAGTATAAATTTGAAAGTTAATTATGTAGAGAAAGCATCCATGGCAGTATCAGAGCTGGCCAGGCAATATGGTGGAATGCTTTACACTAAAGACTTTCATGCAGAAGAAGAAGGACGAAACGAACTTAATGTTTCAAAAGATTCTTTGCTGCTGGTAACTAGTTTCACGCCTCATGCTGGTATCATCGTAAGGGTGCCTTCCGTTAAACTGGAAGAATTTTTATTCAGCCTTTCCGACATTGGCTATTATACCAGCAGTAGTTCATTGCATGTGGATGATAAGAGTTTTGTCTTCATGGAAAATCAACTAAAGAATTCGAGCAGGTCGGTAGTGATAAATGAGCCCGGGGCTAAAATCAAATCCATTCCTGCTGCAATTCAAAAAATAGGTGTGAAAGACGATATGATAAATCAACAGATAGCAAACCAGGCAATAAATATGGATGTAAAATACAGCACTGTTTCACTGGAGCTATACCAGAATGCATTGGTAAAAAAAGAAATGATTGCTAACACTAACATTGTTGGATATAATCTTCCTTTTCATAAAAGACTAAGCAATTCACTGCAGGCTGGATGGGATGCTTTTCTATCTCTCATAATTGCGTTAGCTATTCTATGGGCATTTATTTTCGTAGCTGTTGTTGTGTATTTAGCCTACCAATATATTAACCGGAATAAAAAGTTGAGCGTGGTACCGTATGTCAAATCATGAGGGATTAATGCATGCTGTAACTAAAATGATGCAATTACGGATGTTAAGGTTGATACGACAGCTCTCATTTTAAATAATTAATGTTTGTAAACTTTTGAAGGGAACCCTCCAACTGTTAAGGGTTGTTGGTAAAAAATACCAACAATGGCAGCGGCAAGGGAAAATTGATAACGGCGAAAAAAAACTATCTTGGTGCATACAATCATTACTACTGCTTAAATGACCCTTGATCAATACATCAACAGTATAAGTAACAGGTATAAATTTGGAAATACAACCGAACATAGTTTTCGTGGCGACCTGCAGCAACTTATAGAAACTTTGGTGCCGGGTATAAGCGCTACTAATGAACCCAAGCCCCAAAGCTGCGGTGCTCCTGATTATATTTTAACCAGGAAAGATATTCCTGTAGGATTTATAGAAGCCAAAGACATTGGCGACAAAGACCTTGCTGGTGCCAGGAAAACTGGGAATAAAGAACAGTTTGTCTCGTACTGAAATCGCTTTACATATTTCGGAGGTAACTCCATAGACTCTCCGGGGTTTCTTTATGTACTGTCCATACATACCATATACCGTACCCATGCCGGCCACCTTTGTTTGTATCTTACAAACCAGCCTGCTGCTATTACTTTATAAACCCATTTAAATATTGCTTCTTCTTTTGCCGGATAAAAACTATCTTTCATATCCCGTTATTCCTGGTCTGTTCACCCTATGGATTACTGCTTACGTGCTTGCTTAATGAATGGATCCTCCTTGCGGTCTTAAATACTTATTAAAAAATGCTTTATGGGAAATGAAAAATTAAAAAGGAAAGACTTCTTTAAAAGTTTCGCTCCAATCACTGCTCCCGGTAACGTTCCTCCCGGCGATGATCCGCTTTTTGATAAATATGCCCGAAAGACACTGGGGCCAAGAAACTTTACGCAGCGAATAGAAACCCCCATACCCGGGGCACCGGAACCTGACCGCATTGGCAATATAACCAGCGGCCTCAACCCTTACGCCGGTGCCTGGACGCAATGGCAGGTTGCACATCTTCTCCGCCGCATAGGATTTGGAATAAAGAAAACGGATATGGATTTATACCTGGGTATGACCATGTCCAATGCAGTGGATGCACTGCTTACAATCACCGCCCCGGCAAACCCTTCACCCACTGCCCTCAACTATTACCAGAATACCCTGGCAGACAGTGGCGGTATTCTTCTTGGTGGAAGCTGGACTGGTAATAACCTTACTTATGTAAATACCAACGACGGCACCAATAATTCTTATCGCCAGAACAGCCTCGTGGACTGGAGCTGGGGCCTATGCCTGAATGAGAATACAAGCATCAGGGAAAAGATGGTGCTTTTCTGGTATCATTTTATCCCTATAAATTTTGATGATGTAAGAAGCCTGCAGAATAATTCTGCCACCATGTGCAATGATTACATGAGTCTGCTGAGAAACAATTCACTGGGCAATTTTAAAACATTAATTAAAGCCATTGCCAAAACGCCCGGCATGCTGGTCTTCCTGGGCAATCAATATAGTACCGCTTCAGTGCCTAATGAAAACTTTGCCAGGGAGCTGATGGAATTATTTACACTTGGTAAAGTTCCTACACAAAATTATACAGAACCTGATGTTATTGCTGCGTCTAAAGTTTTATCGGGCTGGAGGGTGCCGTCTTTTACCGTGGCATATCCTTTTGCACCTGGCTTTAATGCTACTTATCATAACCAGACATCAAAGGTATTTTCTGCTTTCTTTGGTAATACAGTTATCGCCAACCAGGCAGGTGCTGCAGGTGCCAATGAGTTCGACATCTTTTTTGATATGCTCTTCGCACAGCAACAATTAACTATTGCAAAATATGTTTGCCGCAGGCTATACCGCTTCTTTGTCTATTATGATATTGATGCCAATATAGAAGCCAATGTTATTGTGCCACTCGCCAGTGTAC
>JBDSEE010000075.1:0-45922 GCA_039920245.1 Ferruginibacter sp. | reverse complement strand
ATCAAAGCCGCAACGGTACTATCTATACCGCCGCTCATAGCCATCAAAACTTTTCCTTTGCTGCTCATGTGGCAAAGATACAAATAGGTGAGTAAGTGAACAGGTGAATAGTGAATGGTGAGTGGTCAAAATTCCGCAATGAGTAAATGAGCCTCCTCATTTTAATTTTTAAAACTTTTCAAATTATTAACTTGCAGATTATGCAGCAATACCTTTCTCTTTTAAACCATATTATTGAAAATGGCACGGACAAAGCAGACCGCACCGGAACTGGAACCAAAAGTGTTTTTGGTTACCAAATGAGGTTTGACCTTTCAAAAGGTTTTCCGCTTGTTACTACTAAGAAGACGCATCTTAAAAGCATTATATACGAATTGCTTTGGTTCCTGAAAGGGGATACTAATATTGCATATTTGAAAAATCACAACGTAAAGATATGGGATGAATGGGCTGATGAAAACGGTGACCTTGGGCCGGTATATGGCAAGCAATGGCGTAGTTGGGAAGGAACTGGTGGGGTAGAGGTAGACCAGGTAAAAGGATTGATTCATCAACTTAAAACAAATCCTGATAGTAGGAGAATGATCATTAGCGCCTGGAACGTGGCAGAACTTCCAAAGATGAAACTGATGCCATGTCATTGTTTGTTTCAATTCTATACCGCCCCCTCTAACTCCCCCGATGGGGGAGGAAAAAGGCGTTTAAGTTGCCAGTTGTACCAGCGATCTGCAGATGTTTTCCTCGGGGTTCCTTTTAATATTGCTTCTTATGCCTTACTTACAATGATGATAGCACAGGTTTGTGATATGGAGCCCGGCGATTTTATCCATTCTTTTGGTGATGTGCATTTGTATAAAAATCATTTTGAACAGGCAGAATTGCAGTTAAGCAGAACGCCATTCGATCTGCCGGAAATGAAAATTAACCCTGATGTAAAAGATATTTTTGATTTTAATTTTGAAGATTTTGAATTGGTTAATTATCAAAGCCATCCGGGGATAAAGGCGGCAGTAGCAGTTTAAGGCAAGGCAAATAAGAAATATAAAATAAGAAAGTGAAAGATTGTTTAGTTCGAAATTTCTAGAAAGTAACACGCTGTACTTTTACTTTCTTATTCCTTCAGGCTTCTTATTCCCCCAGGTACTAATCCTTCCTTTTTTTCGTTCTGATAGCATCCAATGCTATTGTATGAAAAGACTTTACCCCGCATTATTTTTTTTACTTATTTCAAACCTTTGTTTTTCACAGCCATCGTTGGATACTGCAGGAAAACTTATTCCTCAAAAGGAAAATATTATTACTGACGCAACGGTGATAAAAGTTGAAAATCTCGGGGACCGAATAAACTCAGCATATCCTGAAATGCGGCCTACAATTTCTGCTGATGGCGATTTGTTGTTTTTTATCCGCCAGGGACATCCGGCTAATATCCAGATAGCAACAGTTCCTAACGCACAAGATATCTGGTACTCAACCCGGGATACTGCAGGAAACTGGGCCCCCGCAAAACATTTGAATGGTTCAGTAAATGCTTCCCACTACAATGCAGTGTATTGGATTTCGCCAGATATGAATACGCTTTTAATTAAAGGGGCATTTACCGAAGGCCAATATCTTGGCACAGGGGTAAGTATGATGCATCGTGTGGAGGATAATAGCTGGAGCCCTGCACAAATGTTACGTATCCGCAATTTTCAAAAATTTGCAACTACAAAACAGTTGGGCGCTTCCATGGGGCACGACGGTAAGACCTTATTGTTTTACATGACGGATAAAAAAGACAGTTATGATAATGATCTGTTTGTTTCTTTCCTGGAAGGTGGAGATATATGGTCTGCTCCTAAAAGTCTTGGTAAAAAAATAAACTTACCGGATTATAACGAAATGAGTCCCTTTATTGCCGCTGATGGTGTTACACTTTATTTCAGCAGCGACAGGCCCGGCGGACTTGGTGAAAATGATATATGGATGTGCAGGAGATTAGATAATAGCTGGCAAAAATGGAGTGAGCCTGTCAACCTGGGAAGCCCTATAAATACTTCAGGAAGCGAAGCTTTCTTTACGCTGGATGCCGGTGGTGAATATGCGTACCTTACCAGTAGTGATGGGGCATTTGGTGCCAGCGATATTGTAAGGATAAAATTAATGGAGAAAGAAAAACCAGACCCGGTTGTGATGGTCACTGGCAACGTATATAATGCAAAAACAAAAGAACCTTTAAGTGCCGAACTGGTTTATGAAATATTGCCTGATGGTACCGAAGTGGGTAAAGGTATTTCTAGCGCAGGTGATGGAGCATTCAAAATGGTTTTACCCTATGATAAAAATTACAGCATTCGTGCCTCTGCAGATAAGTTCTTTTCAATCTCTGAAAACCTTAACCTTGATTCATTGATAAAATCAGGGTATAAAGAAATTCATAAAGATCTTTACCTGGTGCCGATTGAAGTAGGGCAGGTATTCCGCCTGAACAATGTGTTTTTCGATTTTGATAAATTTTTCCTCAGGCCGGAATCTTTTATAGAACTAAACCGTGTTGTAAAATTCCTGGAAGATTACCCGAATATTGAAATAGAAATGAGTGCCCATACTGATAGCCGCGGATCAGATGATTACAATATTGTTCTTAGCCAGAACCGGGCAAAATCTGTTATGGATTATATTTTATCCAAGGGTATTTCTCCGCTAAGGATTGTATCCAAAGGATATGGTGAAACAAAGCCAGTTGCTACAAATGAAACAGATGATGGAAGGCAACTAAACAGGAGAGTGGAGTTTACTATTATGAAAAATTAAATCAGGTAATTTTTTCTGATTTACTTTTGGCCAATGTTAGATTTAAACAAGACAGCAAGTTTGCAAAATTTTGGCCATTTAAATGGAGCGAAAATCTCACTACTCGTTGCAGCATCCACAAACAATGCCATCGGCAAAAATGGCCAGCTTCTGTGGCACCTTCCCAATGATCTTAAGTATTTTAAAAATATGACCTGGGGAATGACGGTGTTGATGGGACGCAAAACATTTGAAGCAGTAAACAAACCCTTACCCGGCAGGATCAACATTGTAATTACATCAAAAGAAAATTGGAAATCGGAAAATGTGTGGGTGGCAAAAGATATTGCTGAAGGGTTGAAACAGGCTGCCAGCACAAACTGTAAAGAAATATTTATTATAGGCGGCGGTGAGATTTATAAACAAACAATGGATATAGCTGATAGGATATACATGACCAGGGTGCATGCAGAACTGGAAGGAGACACTTATTTCCCAGAGATAGATGAAGACAAATGGCACCTCGTAAAAAAAGAAGACTTTAATGCAGATGAAAAACATGCATACCCTTATAGTTTTGAAACCTGGGAATTGAAAACGATCTGACCAGATAATGCATAGCCCTTTAACTTTAGCCAAAAAATATTTTCATTTTTTTCTTCATGCAAGCAACGGCAATGGGCATGGTGTGCATTCACCTTTTGTATTTAACTTTATACAACAGGTAAAAAATAAAAGGCCTGATGAAGATATTGTCAGCATTGAACAGGTTCGAAAAAAATTGCTTAGTGATAAAAGCTTTATTGAAGTGGAAGATTTTGGTGCAGGTTCTACTGTCATCAAAACCAGTAAAAGAATGATCAGTAAAATGGCTGCGTCTTCTTTAAAGAAGAAAAAATATTCACAACTATTGTTCAACATGGTGAAGTTTTATAAAGCTGGAAATATTCTCGAGCTCGGTACTTCGTTTGGCATCACAACAGCATATCTTGCTAAAGCAAATCCCCTGGCAAAAATAATTACGATTGAGGGCGCACCTACAATCGCATCCTTAGCCCAACAAAATTTTGAATTATTACAATTAAATAATATAGAAATTCTCACAGGAGATTTTAATAAAAAGCTCCCGGTTGCATTAGAAAAGATGCCCATTGTTGATCTTGCATTTATAGATGGTAATCACCGTAAAAAACCAACCCTGGAATATTTTTTTACCTTGCTTGATCACAGCAATTCTTCTTCTGTTTTAGTGTTTGATGATATACACTGGAGTGATGAAATGGAAGTTGCATGGGCAGAAATAAAAAATCATCCTGGAGTAACGCTCACTATTGATTTGTTCTTTTTAGGAATCGTTTTTTTTAAAAATGATTTCCATCATAAGCAGCATTTCAGCATCCGATTTTAAATTTGCTTATCTTAGGCGCAATAATTCAATATGACCATTTCAGTACTCAAAGAACTATCCCCTGAAACAAGGGTTTCACTTTTACCCGAACATATAATCACGTTAAAAAAATGGCAGGCAAATGTGCTGGTTGAATACGGCGCAGGAATAAATGCATTTGCAACGGATGAAAAATATACAGAGGCCGGTGCAACAGTTTTACCACGCCAGCAGGCGATACAACAGGCGGATATCATACTCTCTATAAATGCTCCTGCTGATGATGATATTGATGAAATGGGTGGAAAAATTTTGCTTGGATTATTCCAGTTCTTATTCAACAAAGAAAAAATTGAAGGCTGGGCTTCAAAAAATATTACGGTCTTTAGTATGGACATGTTGCCCCGTACCACCCGTGCACAAAGCATGGATGTATTGAGCAGCCAGGCAAATATTGCAGGTTATAAATCTGTTCTGAAAGCGGCTAGTTCTTATTCAAGATATTTCCCAATGTTCATGACGGCAGCTGGAAGTATTCCCCCAGCAAAGGTCATGATACTGGGTGCAGGTGTAGCAGGCCTGCAGGCAATTGCTACAGCAAAAAGGCTAGGTGCAGTGATAGAAGTTTTTGATACCCGACCTGCCGTAAAAGAAGAAGTGATGAGCCTTGGCGCAAAATTTATAGAAGTGGAAGGTGCAGCAGATGCAAGCAAAGCTGGCGGATATGCAGTGGAGCAAACAGAAGATTTTATGCAAAGGCAAAAAGCAAAGATTGCTGAGAGCGTTGCAAAAGCAGATATTGTAATTACAACAGCACAGATTCCTGGGAAGAAAGCACCAATACTTATTACCAGTGAAATGATGAGTAAAATGAAGCATGGCTCCATCATCATTGATACTGCCGCCGCAACCGGCGGAAATACCGAGGTTACAAAAAATAATGAGACCATAGTTAAAGATGGAGTGACTGTAATCGGCAATTCTTTTTTGCCTTCAGAGATGCCAAGTGATGCCAGCAAATTATATGGAAAAAATATTTTGAATTTCCTGCAGCTCATTATAAAAGATGGAAATCTGAATTTGAATCTGGAAGACGACCTGGTGAAAGGAACATGTGTTGCAAAACAAAATGCTAGTGTATAATTTGATGCTTTTAAATCAAAAAATTAAATCCGGGTAAATAAAATTAATTCTTCATGGAAAATATTTTGAATTTCATTAATGCCAATCAACAGATTATCTACATAGTTATCCTGATGATTTTTGTAGGAATTGAAGTAATAGGCCGTGTGCCTAGTGTGTTGCATACGCCGCTTATGAGTGGCGCCAATGCTATTCATGGCGTGGTTATTATAGGCGCCATTATCGTAATGGGAAAAGCAGAACCAGATAATTACCTGGCACTGATCCTTGGATTTCTTGCGGTGATCCTGGGAACACTAAATGTTGTTGGTGGCTTTGTTGTTACTGACAGGATGCTGGAAATGTTTAAGAAAAAGAAATAACAAGAATTATTCGAATTACACTAATTACACGAATTGTAAATAGGCATATAAGGCTTTGCAACTTTGAGTTTCTTTGCTTCTTTGCGTGAAAAAAATAAAAACAATGGAATTTAACATACTTACGATATGCTATTTGATTGCTTCAGTAACCTTCATTCTTGGATTGAAAATGTTATCTAATCCTGCAACTGCACGTAAAGGAAACCGGGTGGCTGGATTTGGAATGACACTCGCCATTATAGGTACAATTTTTTTATATCAAAGCCCCGAAACGGGCAGCCGCCTACATAATTATGGATGGATATTCGGAGGACTTCTTATCGGGGGCATTGTGGGTACGCTTGCCGCAAAGAAAGTGAAGATGACTGCTATGCCGGAAATGGTAAGCCTGTTCAATGGTATGGGCGGTGCATGTGCAGCATTGATCTCTATTGTGGAGTTTAATCATTTGTCAAGAGAAATTGCGGCCAACCCTGTAAGTGACTATAGTTATATTCAGCCGACTTTGCTGATAATAGTTCTTGGTCTTATCATTGGCTCCGTTTCTTTTGCCGGAAGTATGATAGCATGGGGAAAATTAAATGGCAAGGTCAAAGACCTTAGTTTTAAAGGACAAAACCTGATCAGCCTTTTGATATTAGCGATTGCTGTTGCCTTGGGTATCTGGTTAATAATCAACCCCGTTAATAGTTGTCTTATTTATGTTATACTTGGACTAAGTTTATTTTACGGAGTATTCTTTGTAATGCCAATTGGTGGCGCTGATATGCCAGTTGTGATCTCATTGCTCAATTCTTTTACAGGTGTAGCTGCAGCATGCGGTGGATTTTTATATGATAATAAAGTAATGCTGACGGGCGGAATCTTAGTAGGTGCTGCCGGTACTTTATTGACGATTCTCATGTGCAAAGCGATGAACCGTTCATTGCTAAATGTGTTGGTAGGTTCGTTTGGTGGCAATAAGACATCGGCCGCTTCATCAGGTGAGCAAGGACATTATAAAGAAATTTCACTCAGTGATACGGCAATGGTGATGGGATACGCAAACAAAGTGATCATCGTTCCCGGGTATGGACTGGCTGTTGCTCAAGCTCAACATGCCTGTCATGAGCTGGAAAAAATGCTGAATGATAAAGGCGTGGAAGTCATTTATGCAATTCATCCTGTTGCTGGCCGTATGCCTGGGCATATGAACGTATTGCTTGCAGAGGCAGATGTATCTTATGAAAAATTGAAGGAAATGGAAGAAGTGAATGATGAATTTAAAACAACTGATGTAGTGCTTGTTCTGGGCGCAAATGATGTTGTAAATCCTGCTGCAAAAAATGACCCCGATTCACCTATTTATGGCATGCCGATCTTAGAAGTGGAACAAGCTAAAACGATCATAGTAAACAAGCGAAGCATGAAGCCGGGATATGCAGGTATTGAAAATGGCTTGTTCTTTCAGCCTAAAACTTCTATGTTATTTGGTGATGCAAAAAAAGTATTACAGGATCTTTGTGCAGAGCTTAAAAATATTTAATGTTTGGTAGCTTTATACATTGTCGGCAATGATCATATTTACAAAACAAATATTCAAACTTGCAGCTTCCTGAAACATTTTTGCGGTCATTGAATGGTTTGCCAGGTTTTGATGAAGCGGAATTTATGGAGGCGCATGAAAATAGCATTGCTCCTACCTCCATAAGAATTAATCCTGCCAAGATCAAAGATGAAGAGCTGGTTTTCCAAAACATTTCTGCAAACCATGTTCCCTGGAGCTCCTATGGTTATTATCTTTCAGAACGTCCTTCCTTTACCCTGGATCCGCTTTTTCATGCCGGAGCATACTATGTGCAGGAAGCAAGCAGCATGTTCCTTGAACAGGCGCTCAAGCAATCTGTTGATTTGAACAAGCCAATTAAAGTTTTAGATCTATGTGCTGCACCCGGAGGAAAATCCACGTTGATACAGTCCTTGATATCCAAAGAAAGTTTGCTGGTAAGTAATGAATTGATAAAGCAAAGAGTGAACATTCTCACAGAAAATATCATTAAATGGAGCGCTGAAAATGTATTGGTTACCAATAATAATGCAAAGGATTTTCAGCGGTTGCAAAATTTTTTTGACGTAATAATTGTGGATGCACCTTGTAGTGGAAGTGGTTTGTTTAGAAAGGATCCAAAAGCCATTGAAGAATGGAGCCTGCAAAACGTACTGGTATGCAGCCAGCGCCAGCAACAAATACTAAAGGATGTTTTGCCAGCCCTTAAGCCTGCTGGTGTTTTAATTTATTCCACCTGTTCGTATGCTGAAGCAGAAGATGAGGCCATTGCAGATTTTCTTATTGAAAGTGAAAACATAGAATCATTGCAATTGAAGATAGAATCGAATTGGGATATTATAGAAAGCCGATCAGCAAAGCATCAATCATTTGGCTATCGTTTCTATCCGGATAAAATAAAAGGCGAAGGCTTTTTTATTTCTGTATTTAAAAACAAAGAAGAAGAAGAACAGGAAGTTTATTTTAGGGCAAAAAAGAAATTGCCTGCTATCCTAAAAAAAGAAATGGATGTTTTACAAAACATGGCAGAAGTGACAGAAAATGATTTTTTGTTTAAATGGAATGAGCGCATTTTCATTACAAATAAAATGGCAAGTGAAGTATTGCCTTTGCTCCTGAAAAATTTATATATAAAGAATGCAGGTATCGAATTGGGAGAAGTAATAAGAAATGATTTTATTCCTGCTCATGCCCTTGCTGTTAGCTTCTATGTTAGCCCACTTGTAAGAAAAATTGAATGTGAGAAAGAATTTGTGCTTGAATATTTACGCAGAAGGACCATTAACATTCCAGGTGAAGATCAAGGTTGGGCTTTGATCACATATAAAAAAATTGGCATTGGCTGGATCAAGGTATTAAAAAACAGGGTCAATAATTACTATCCAAACGGCTGGCGTATATTAAACAGCTAATGATTTTGTTAACAGTTTATTTTTGCATCTTTGCAAGGACCAACTTTTTTCTTATGAAAAATTTTTTGTTTCTTTTTTTGGTGATCCCTTCATTTGGCTTCGCACAGCAATTAATGATAGAAGGTGCTGCACCCAACCAGTTTCTTGTGCATGCTACCGCAGCAAAGGAAAGTTTCTATAGTATTGGCAGGTTATATAATATCAGCCCAAAAGAAATAGCGCCCTATAATAAACTTATTTTGGAAAATGGATTAACAATCGGGCAGGTGATTAAAATACCATTGACAGCAGCGAATTTTGTTCAATCTTTTTCATCTGCCACCGATGAAGCCCTGGTGCCTGTTTATTACACTGTGAAAAAGAAAGAAACTTTATTTCATATCGGTAGTATTAATAAAGTTTCGGTTGCAGATATTAAAACCTTCAATAAATTAAAAACGGATGCGGCTATACCAGGAGCAAAACTTATTGTTGGATATCTAAAGGTGAAAAAAGATCTTTCTGCTTATGCATCAAAAGCCGTAAAAAATGTACCTGCAGAAAAGCCTATGGAAATAGTGGAGCATGCACTAGATAAACCTAAAATTGACGAGCCATTAAAGACAGTGACAGCACCCGTAACTCAAACTGTTCCCGCTAATAATCCGCCGGTAAAAGCAGTTGAACAAACTGTATCCGCAGTTACAAAAAGTGGCAACGCTTCTGAAGGATTTTTTAAAGGTTTATATACAAGCCAGGCAGCACAAAAATCTACTCATGATGAAAAGGGTATGGGCGGCGTTTTTAAAAGCACCAGTGGTTGGGAAGATGGAAAATATTATTGCCTGCAGAATAAAGCTACGGCAGGAACCATAATAAAAATTACTGCTAACAATATGACGGTCTATGCAAAGGTGCTGGATGCAATGCCCGACATGAAACAAAATGAAGGAATGCTCATACGCATAAGCAGTGCTGCTGCTGCTTCGCTTGGTGTTACAGATGGAAAGTTTGAATGCTCACTTAATTATTAAAAATACATACATGAAGAAAATTCTTTTTTTAGTTTGCCTTTCTGTTTCCTTGCTAAATGGTTTTTCTCAAGATGCGACGACAACATTGGCCGGAGCTAAAACCCCAACCAAGAATGAGGGAACGAAGAATGAAATCGTAACTCCGCAGAAGGCTACCGTAGTTTCTGATAATGATTTTGTAATTGAAAAAGTAAACCCGGTTACCACCGTAAAAAACCAGGCGCAATCAAATACCTGCTGGGCTTTTTCTACCACATCATTATTAGAAAGCCAGGCCATAAAGAATAATATTGGTGTTATGGATATCAGTGAAATGTTCATTGTTAGAAACATGTACATCGAAAAAGCAAAGAACTATGTTTTGCGCCAGGGACATGCACAGTTTGGAGAAGGCGGCCTTGGCCATGATGTAATCAGGGCGATAAATTTGTATGGTGCAGTTCCGGAAAATGTTTATACCGGTTTCAGGAAACCCGAACAAAAATTACCAGATCACACTATGCTTGCAGAAGGTTTAAAAAAGGATCTTGATAGCGTTATTCTTTGGGAGATGTCAGGTAAAAAAACAGACTGGTTACCTGGGTTCATTTCAAATCTTGATAACCGCCTTGGATTTCCGCAATCAAACTTTGTTTATTCAGGAGTAAACTATACCCCAAAAAGTTTTTCTAAAGATGTATTGAAATTTAATGCTGCAGATTATGTAAACATTACTTCTTTTACACATCATCCTTTTTATGAACCATTTATTTTAGAAGTACCGGATAATTTTAGCAATGGCAGTTATTACAATCTTCCTTTAAATGAAATGATTGATGTTGTGAAGAATGCTGTGAGAAATGGGTATACAGTTTTGTGGGATGCTGATGTGAGCAATAGGGGATTCAGGCAAAACAAGGGATTAGCATTATTGGTATCAGATAGTATGCAGTTGAAAGCTGATTTTACCGCAGGAACAAAAGAATCTACCTGGAACCAGGACATACGCCAGCAATTATTTGAAAACCTTACTACGCAGGATGATCACCTGATGCATATTGTAGGTATTGAAAAATCAAAAGACGGAAAAACTTTTTTTGTGGTGAAAAATTCATGGGGAGATGTAGGGCCATATAAAGGATTTATCCAGGTATCAGAAGCATATTTTGCCATAAACACGATAAGTCTTGTAGTACCTAAAGCCGCAATTGCCAAACCCGTTCTTGACAGGATCGGCGTTCAATAGAAAATATTAAATAGATCTTAAGAGAAGCCAGGGATTATCCTGGCTTTTTTCTATGTGTTCATGCTGAATTCCCTCTTATTTTACTTTTAAAAATAGTCCGGGCAACTACAAGGCCTTTTATCCGTTTTTATATTGAGTATGATATTTTGTCTTCAAATCATTTAAAGAACCATTCTAAATAAGTTTTAACTTTAGGAGAGTGTAAATGAAAGGAGCCAGGTTTATAAAAAAGGGTATATACCAGATGTTTGCTTATCGCTATATATTGAAGATCATTTTGACTGGGATATTTCTCATTACACTGCAATTAATTTCTATAGCTCAAAATTGCCCACCCAATATTGATTTTGAAAGTGGAAGTTTTTCAGGTTGGACCTGTTACACTGGTTATGTTGCATCCGTCAATAATGAAAACGTTATTACGTTTGACTACCAGGGAGGACCTGTCAGCAATCGTCATACCATGTATAGTTCGAACCCCGGTGATGGCCTGGATGAATATGGTGATTTTCCAAAGAATTGTCCTAATGGAAGCGGCCATTCTATCCGGTTAGGAAATAATATTCCGGGCACTGAAGCCGAAGGTGTTTCTTATGACTTTACCATCCCGGCTAATGCAAATGTGTACAACCTGATTTATAATTACGCCGTCGTGTTCCAGGACCCTGCACATTTACCATCTGAGCAGCCAAGGATGGTGATTGAAATAACCAACCTAACCAGGAACTCTACAATCTTTTGTTCATCATTTACTTTTTTCCCAATTGGATCGCCCTTGCCGGGGTTTGAGTTATCAAATAATCCAGGTACATCTACGCCTGTTTGGTTTAAAAGATGGTCAGCAGTATCTATAAATCTTGATGGCAATGCTGGTGACATGATAAGGCTTCTTTTTAAAACATCCGATTGCACTTTTCGCAGGCATTTTGGATATGCTTATATAGATGTGAATACCGAATGCAGCGATAAATTTGAAGGAGCAAGTTTTTGTCCCGACGATACAACTGTTATCGTGAATGCACCTTATGGATATCAATCATATACCTGGTACAATATGGGTTTTACACAGGTTCTTGGAAATCAACAGACCCTTACATTTACTCCTCCACCAGCATCTGGTACAACAATAGCCGTGGTATTAGTTCCTTATGATGGATATGGTTGCCTGGATACTTTATATACTGATCTGCAGGATACGTTATCCTATACAGCAAGAGCAGGACCCGATAAAATTTCCTGTAACAATACACCGGTACAAATAGGCTCGCCGCCAAAAGCAGGCTGGCTATATAAATGGGATCCACCGACCAGTCTCAGTGATGCGGATATATCGAACCCATACGCAAGTCCGGATACAACTATTAAATATGTTTTATCTATACAACATAATGGCGGTGGTTGTAAAAGTACCGATACAGTTGTTGTGAAAGCAGCGGTATTGAATAATGCCCTCGAAGTATTGGGCAAAACAAATTGGTGTCTTGGCAGTGGTGATAGTACGGTGTTAAAGGTGTACCCTGCAGACAGCATTCAGTGGTATAAAAATGATGTCGCTATTACCGGTGCAAACCAGCAGGTTTACAGGGTTAACTTGCCAGGAAGATATTATGCAAAACTTATCAGCTTTGATGGCTGTATTTTGTCCACTGTAGTACAGGAAGTTTTTATTAGCTCGGTACCTGTAACAGGTTTTACTGTTCCCAATCGGGATCAATGCCTGCTAAATAATAAATTTAATTTTACCAATACCAGCACGAATGCGGTGGGCGTAATGCAGTATAAATGGAGTTTGGGTGATGGTAATATGGCTACAACCCAGCATCTATCTTACTCATACGGGAAACCGGGAACTTACACGGTTACATTGGTTGTAAGCAGCAGTGATATTTGTTCTGACAGCAGCAGTATCATCATAAATGTTTTTCCAAATGTTTTTGCTAATTTTTCTATAGATCCTGTTTGCGTCAACCTTCCTGTTTTACCAATAAATAAAACCGTTGATACGGTAAATTCGGCCATTAGTTATTTATGGGATTTTGGTAATGGGCAAACATCCACTTTACGAAATCCCCCGGCACAGGTTTATAATTCTGTAGGTAATCATATCATGAGTTTATCAGTTAGTTCGCAGCAATGCCCGTTTCCGTTGAATGTTCAGAAAAGATTTGTAATTGTTGATAAGCCTGCAACTCCAGCAAGATACAGGGACGAGATTGCAGTGGTGAATCTGCCGCTTAGTCTTCATGCAAGGCCAATTGGTAATAGTGCTATCTGGAAACCTGCTACTTATCTTGACAATGCGAATAGCTATAGTCCAGTATTTATCAGCAACCGGGAACAGTTGTATACAATACAGCTTACAACAAAATCCGGTTGTGTGACTATTGACACGCAATTAGTAAAAATAAATAAGACAATTGAGATCTATGTACCCAATATATTTACACCGAATGACGATGGCCGGAATGACTTTTTACGACCTTTTATGATAGGGATAAAGCAATTAAATTATTTTAAAATATACAATCGATGGGGACAGCTAATGTACGAAGCGCATGATACCTTAAACGGCTGGGATGGCAAGCACCAGGGAAGACCTGCAGAAATGCAAACAGTTGTATGGATGCTTGAAGGCCTTGGTGCCGATAATAAAATCTATACGGCAAAAGGAACCACTATATTATTACGCTGATGGTTTTTGTCCAGGCAGGCAACTTTTCAATAAGTCTTTTTATCTTCTTTATCCTTCCATGCATTGAAAACTTTTATTGCTTCTTCCCTGCTTAAAGACTGAATTGGTATTTTTCTTTGTTCTATAGCTGCAGCCATTTCATCATAGATCATAGAATCATCAAAGCCAATATCAGCCGCATCCTGGCGGTTGTTGGCAAAATAAATTACGGAAGGTCTTGCCCAGTAAATAGCGCCAAGGCACATAGGGCAAGGTTCACAACTTGTATATACTTCACATCCCTCAAGCTGGTAAGTATCCAGGTTTTTACATGCATCCCTTATTGCCACTATTTCTGCATGTGCTGTAGGATCATTGGTGCTGGTTACTTTATTATTACCTCTTCCAACGATAATATCATCTTTTACAATTACGCAACCAAATGGGCCACCATGATTGTTTTGCATTCCCTGGAAAGAAAGCTCAATAGCTTCCTGCATAAATTTTTCTTCTCTTGTCATTAGCCGGATTTATAGAACGGGTAAAGATAATGTGCAATTTTATTATGAAAATAAGTTTACAAAATAATTGAATCATCCTTTGCTGGTCAATTGTTTTATTTTTGGAGCAAAGCAACCGGATGAAAATAATTTATATTTTTTTACTGATCAGTTTTACCAATGCAAGTTCTCAGTCACTGCAGGAAAAACTTTCAACTGCCATGGAAAAGCTTGCCACTGATTCACAGTTCCTACATGCGTCAATGAGTATGTATGTGGTGGAAACAAAAACTGGTAAAACGCTTTATAGTAAAAATGAAGAACTTGGTATGGCTCCTGCAAGCTGCCAGAAAATTGTTACCAGCATCAGTGCATTTGAAATGCTGAATAAAAACTTTACCTATAAAACAACTATAAGTTATGATGGCAATATCAGTAACGGTATATTATCTGGAAATATAATTATTGATGGAAGCGGTGATCCTAGTTTGGGAAGCTGGCGCTGGCCACAAACAAAAAGAGAATTATTGTTTGCCCGGTTGCTTGCTGCATTGAAGAAAAAAAATATCAATAAGATACAAGGCGGCATTTATGTAAATGATCTTAATTTTTCTTTTCAACCTTTGCCAGATGGATGGATATGGCAGGATATAGGAAATTATTATGGGGCAGGTGCCTGGGGATTTAACTGGAATGAAAACCACTATGATCTCAATTTAAGGCCAGGAAAAAATAAAGGCGATGAAACAGCAATAATATCTACTTCACCCATCGACCTGAAAAATGAAATTACAAACCTGCTGACTACAGGTGCGAAAGGTAGTGGCGACAATGCTTATATCTATGCGGCACCCTTTAGTGATCATTTATTTGTAACAGGAACGATCCCTGCAGGAGAAGAAAAATTCTCTGTATCCGGCTCTATGCCAAATCCTCCTTTGTATTTTGCAAAAACATTGACGGAATATTTTTCAAAAAATAATATTACTACAAATGGCGTTGCAGAAAGCAACAGTAATATCCTGATGAAAAAAAGCAGGGCCCCTTTATCCATGCAACGAATGGATTCAATTATTTCTCCTACTCTAGATTCAATCAATTACTGGTTCCTGAAAAAAAGTGTAAACCTTTTCGGCGAAGCTTTCGTAAAAACAATTGGCTATCAAAAAATAAAACAAGGCAACACAGATTCAGGCATAGCCATCATCAGGAATTTCTGGGAGTCAAGAGGTATTGACAAATCGTCTTTAAAAATTATTGATGGCAGCGGATTATCGCCAGCCAATCGCATCACAACAAAGGCACTTGTAAGCATGTTGCAATATGCGACGAGCAAAAATTGGTTCCCCTCTTTTTACAATGCACTTCCCATAATCAATGGCATTCACATGAAGGATGGCTATATCAATGGAGTACGATCTTATTCTGGTTACATTAAAAATAGCAATGGCATTGAGCACATCTTTTCATTCATCATTAATAATTTTGATGGCAACCCCGGCACAGTAAGGGAAAAAATGTGGCACCTGCTGGATATTTTAAAATAACTTCATCGGATAAAACTTTAAACAATCATGGAAGAGCAAAATTTTAAAAATCACACACGCTGGGTACCTAGCTGGCATTTTGTAGTCTATTTTCTTGTACTGGCATTAATAGCCGGGGCGACAAGAAATCTTATTTTGGCCTGTGAAGCAAATGAGCGGCTGTATGTACCTGTCTTATTATTATTGACTGGTATCGTTATATTGCTGGTTGCTACTTATGCCAGGGCATTTGCTTTAAAAGCTCAGGACAGGGCCATCCGGGCAGAAGAGAACCTTCGCTATTTTGCTATAACAGGAAAATTACTTGATAGCAAGTTAAAGATCGGGCAGATCGTAGCACTGCGCTTCGCACCAAACAATGAATTTGTTGAACTGGCACATCGTGCGGTGCAGGAGAATCTTAGTTCTAAAGAAATAAAACTGGCGATTCAAAACTGGAAAGGCGATCATCACAGGGTTTGATCCTCTCAAAAATATTCTTCTAATTTTTGTTTCAGAAGGGCAGGTATTTCTGCCCTTTTCATATTGTGGCTGTGCATGAAGTAAAGTGTAATTTCTGCAGTATTTAATAATTCTCCTTCTTCATTGTATACTTCCTGGTGAAAGACGATCTTATGATGCAAGGGAATTTCTTTCAGTATTGTTTTTACGGTTACCAAATCATCGTATTTCGCTGGCCGCAAAAACTTAGTGTGCAGATCTACCACTGGCATAATGATACCCATTGCTTCAATTGATTTGTAGGTAAAACCCAATTGGCGTATCGCTTCTGTGCGGCTTATCTCGTAGAGCTGTGCATAATTTCCATGATATACCATGCCCATCTGGTCAGTAAGAGCATAGTGTATCCGTATTTTAGTTTCGGATGTGAACATACAAATAGTCATTAAGTCAATGGTCATTAAGTCAATGGTCATCAAAGATCTTTAAACTAATGACCAATGACTTAATGACCAATGACAGATTTGAAAAGCTCCAAAAATTATAAACTGCATTTCATCTCCCCCTTGGGGGATTAAGGGGGCTCTTATTTCCCCATCATGCCATCTACACTGGCCCTGCCAGCGCCTAACAATAATAGCGTGAGGAATGATGCGAGGTATAGGGCCGGAGATTCGCCGTCGCCAAAAATATGTCCATTATTTATTTTGAAAATGATAACAGCCATCACAACAATAAGGGGAATGGCTGCAAACCTTGTGAATAAGCCAAGAATAATAAACAGACCACAAAAGAATTCTGCAAATACCGTTAGAGCAAGAGAGGTAGTAGTGCCTAGTCCCATGAAGTTCATAAACTTAAATCGCAAGGTTCCAAAATTTACCAGCTTATCGTATCCATGCATCATGATCAGTATGCCTGAAATAAGTCTTATTAATAGCATAGCAACATTAAAAGCGCCTGCCGAGTATTTTGTTGACAATAATTTTCTCATGGTTCTATTTTTTGGTGCGGTAAAAATAGTGAAGGCTTTCAAGATAAAAGCATCCAGTTAAAAATATCCGGGGTATTGATTTATCAATCCTTTAACAACGCAGTTTAAAAACTTTCGTTTTGTTTACAGCCTTGTACGCAACTGGTTCGTAATAGAAACGATTTTCTTTGGACTATTATTTGTTAATGCTGTCGTTACCTTTGCATCCAGAATTATTTAACTGACCCCCTCACGATGAAGCAATATTTTTTTAGCACAGTCTTGTTTTCCATTCTTTCTTTTTCAATCATTGCCCAGCCAACAAATGCTGTAACCGATCCTGAAAAAAAATATAAAGAGGCAAAGGCATTTTTTGTAAAAGAGGAATATGCACTTGCTTACCCATTATTAAAAGAACTAAAACATCAATACAAAGACAATAGCATCAGTGATTTTACTTACCTGTACGATGACGTAAATTATTTTTACATTGTATGCCAGTTGCAGCTTTTGCAACCTGCAGCTGTTGATGATGCTATTAATTATATCAGCGCCATAAACAATGTTCCCCGAAACCAGGCATTGGCTTTTCACCTGGCACATTATTATTTTCTCAAGAATGAATATGATAATGCGATACTGTATTTTGACAAAGCGGGCTATGATAACTTGAGCAACGAACAGATAGCGGATTCAAAATTTGAAAAAGCATATGCTTATTTTAACCTAAAACAATTTGAGCAGGCAAAGCCATTATTTAACGAGATCCACCAATTGCCTTCAAACAAATATTATTTTCCGGCAAACTATTATTATGGTTTTATTTCTTATTACGATAAGCAATTTGATGAAGCACTAAACGCATTCAAGCTTGTTGAAACTAAGGATGAATACAAAGGAGTTGTACCATATTATATTGCAGAGATCTATTATTTCCAGGGAAAAAAAGAGTTGGCTTTAAGTTATGGAGAAGCTGTGCTGGCAAGGGGAACAACTTTGTATTATGAAAAGCAACTGAAGCTTTTGATGGGCCAGGTATATTTTGAAAAACA
This sequence comes from Ferruginibacter sp., assembly GCA_039920245.1. GTDB lineage: Bacteria > Bacteroidota > Bacteroidia > Chitinophagales > Chitinophagaceae > Ferruginibacter. The sequence continues at coordinate 27,875 of JBDSEE010000075.1, read as the reverse complement.
GAATTTTACTAAAGCCCTCCCGCTGCTGGAAGATTATGTAAATAGCACGCCAAAGGTGAGCAAAGAAGTTTTATACGAGCTAAGTTATAGTTACTATAAAGCAAACCAATATGAAAAAGCCATTGAAGGATTTAAGCAGTTAAGCAACGAGCGTGATAGCATGGGCCAAAACAGTATGTATATTCTTGGGGATCTTTACTTGCGGACAAATCAAAAAGCAAATGCCCGAAATGCCTTTCAATACAGTGCTTATAATGGCAGCAATGCAAAACTTCAAAAGGTTTCCCGTTTCAATTATGCAAAGCTTTCATACGAACTCGGTTACCAGGATGTAGCCCTGAATGAAATGAAGAATTACCTGAAGGCATATCCAAATTCGGAGTATGATACAGAGGCCAAAGAAATATTAGTAAACCTGCTAACCAACACGAGCAATTTTGCAGAAGCATTGAAATTATATGAATCATTTGATAAGCCTACTGCTTCTATGCAGAAAGCATATCCAAGAATTTTATATGGTAGAGCTATTGAACTTATCAATGATCAGCAGCTTGCACAGGCAGATGAAATATTAGGAAAAGTATTGGCTAATGCTAATGCAGGAAGCACGATACCGTATGCAAATTTCTGGAGAGGGGAGATCGCATACAGGCAATTGAGATACGATGATGCGATACGCTATTTAAATTTATACCTGCAAAGCAATGCACCGGCACAAGGCGAAGCAAACCCGGCGGCAGCAAGGTACAATGTTGGTTATAGTTATTTGCAAAAAGAAGATTACCGGCAGGCGCTTAATAATTTTGAACAGGTAACAAAAAATATTACTTCTTCGTCACCCTCACTGGCACAAGATGCTTACCTGCGTAGCGCAGATAGTTATTTTATGCTTCGGGATTTTGCAAAATCATCGGCCATGTATGATGTTATCATCGGCAATGCAGGTTTACAAGCCGATTATGCCACTTACCAAAAGGCCATGATCGCCGGTATAAAAAATAGCCCTGAAAAAATACGATTGCTCAATTCTATTTCAAAACAATATCCTTCAAGCACGCTTGTGCAGGATGCTACCATGGAAATAGCACTTACTTATATTGCTGATGAAAAATTTAAAGATGCGATACCATACCTGAATAACATTATCGCTTCAAAAGACAACGGCCTGAAACCAAGGGCATATCTTAAACTTGGACTTGCGTATTACAACATTAATAATAACAGTGAAGCATTGAACAGCTACCAGCAACTCATTCAGAAATATCCACAATCTGACGAAGCTGATGAAGCGATGGGTATCATAAAAGATATTTACGTAGAAGAAGGCAGGCCTAATGATTATGTAGAACTGATGCGAAAAAATGGTAAAGCCATTTCCACTTCCGAAGCTGATTCACTAACCTATGCAGCGGCATTTATAAAATACAATAACAATGATTGTGCGACAGCAATAACAGGATTTAATAATTATTTAAGTCGTTTTGCGGAAGGTTCCTATAGCATTGAAGCAAATTATTTCCGCAGCACCTGTTACCAGAAGAACAGCGACTGGGTCAATGCCGTTCAGGGATATGCATATGTAAACAGCAAAGGCCTGAATAAGTATTTTGAAAAAGCAACCCTTGAAGCGGCCCGCATAAATTATTTTGAAATAAAAGATTACACTGCTGCCAAAAAATTCTTTCTTTCCCTGAATGAAAATTCTGTGAACCAGGATAATAAACTTGAAGCATTAAGGGGACTGGTGCGTATCTATTACCAGCTTAAAGATTATAAAGAAGCCAATGAAGCTGCAAAAGAATTGCTTACCAAAAAAGGGATTAGTACTGATGATCGTTCCATAGCATTATTGGTATTGGGAAAATCGCAACAGGTAAATAATGACTGTGCTGCTGCAATTGCTGCATTCAAGTCACTGGCTGCTATCAATAAATCGGCCTGGGGTGCAGAAGGACGTTATGAAATAGCCTATTGCTATATGATTCAAAACAATACATCTGCAGCAGAGAAGGCCGCACTAGCCGTTATAAAAGAAACAGGATCTTATGATTATTGGGTAACCAAATCATACATTTTATTAGGTGATATTTTCATGTTGCAAAAAGATTATTTCAATGCAAAAGCTACCTATGAAAGTGTGGCTAAGAATTCAACTATACCAGAACTGAAAACGGAGGCGCAGCAAAAATTTGACAGGGCTGTGGCAGATGAAAAACAAAACTCAAAAATTGGCAATTAAGATGAACAAAAATAATAGCAGCTCTCAAATTAAAATAACCGCACTTATTGTTCTAGGACTAACTAGTAGTACAACAATGTTTGCACAACGGGACACTACAAAAAAACAAAGTATTGATATCACTTCATCTTATAAGCCTGTTTTACGCAATGCCATTAAGATAAATTTTTCAGGCTCGCAGTTACCAGCAGATACCTCACGCCCTTCATTACAATATAATGTTCCGGCGCAGAATTTATTTTATGCATACCAGCCTATAAGCCTTCGCCCGCTTGCACTTGAGCAGGATACAAATTTATACCTTGGCATGCGGCGCTATATTAAGGCAGGGTTTGGAAGTTATACAACACCATATTTAAATGCTGGTTTTAGTTTTGGCGATGGTAAAAAAAGCCTGGTAAATTTATACGGCGATTATATTGCATCCCAAGGAACAGACCTTGCAAACCAGGACTATTCCCAGATGCATATAAAAGCCACCGGTAGTTTTTTTGGAGCAAAGAATGAAGTGTATGGTTCGGCCTCTATCAGCAGGGAACAATATTATTTATATGGATACGATCATAAGGTGCTCGCATATACCAAAGACCAGGTTAACCAGCAGTTCCAGGACTTTAGTGCCAGTATTGGGCTACGCAATACTGTTACGCTTCCGTACAGGATAAGTTACGATCCGCATGTTACAGTAAACTTCTTTACCAATATTGATAAACTTAGTGAGTCAACCGTAAAATTTGATCTGCCTGTAGAAAAAAAATTTGGTGAATCATTATCATTAAATGTAGAAGCAAGGGGAGCATTTACAAATTACTCTACCAAGATTGCACCCGGTCTTAACCTCACCAATAATCTGATTGAACTGGCGCCTGCAATTAAATATGCGGTGCCAAGGGTTCACATCAATGCTGGTATCACACCGGTTTGGAATAACGGTGTTTTTGAATGGCTCCCTAATATTTATGCTGAGGCACAACTACAGGAAAAGGTTTTCATGATACAGGCTGGTTGGGTTGGCCGTTATATCAATAATACTTATCGCAACCTATCCGCTATCAACCCATACCTTGCACCAATTTCGTCATTAGTAAATACAAAAGAAGTAGAACACTATGGTGGCATCAAAGCCAGTCTTGGCAATCATTTTAATGTGAGTGCAAAGGCAAGCTGGATCAATTATAAAAACCTGCCTTTATTTATAAATGATACCGCAACGGATGAAAAAAGATTTTTGATAAGCAATGAAAGCAGTCTGAACAACCTTCGCCTCCATGGGAATGTCAGCTATATAAACCAGGATAAATTCAGCATCACTGCCGGCCTTACTTTAAACGGCTATACCGGCCTGGAAGACAATGCAAAGGCATGGCATACATTGCCCATTGAATTTACCAGTTCTTTGCGCTGGTGGGCATTTGACAGATTCTTGCTTAAGGGAGACCTTAAATTCTTTAATGGCGGTAATTACCTGGCCAAAAATAGTACTGCCCGAGCGCTTACCGGTGGAACTGATCTTAGCGCTGGTGCAGAATATAAGATCAATAATCAATTCAGTGCATGGTTAGATATAAATAATATCCTGAATGACAAATATGAGCGCTGGCATAATTACCCTGTTTATGGACTAAATTTGATCGGCGGAATTCTCATTCATTTTTAATTTGTTTTATGGAGCAGCTTCTTCTTGATTATTTAGTGAGTTATACAAACTGCCCGCTGCCAGCTATTGGCTCATTGCAAATAAGACACGAGCCAGCTACAGTAGTTGCAGGAGATAATATTATCACCGCTCCCCGGTCAGTCATTTATTTTGATAGTAAAGAAATATCCGCTGATAGATTGCTGGAATTCATTGCAAGGAAAAGAAACGTAAGCATTTCCGAAGCTTCCGGAATGCTCAGTAATTTTTGCAACCGCTTGCAGGAAATGGATGCATACAATGAAATTGAATTACTACCTGCCGGTAAGTTTTATATTGATGCTGATGGAAGCTTGCAATTTAAGCAAGTACAGCCTGGATTTTCACCCGCTGTTCCGGCAGTAAGGGTGATTCATCCACAGCAAAGTCATACCATGCTTGTGGGAGATACTGAAACGGATACTGCAGCCATGACAGCATTTTATACTGCAGATGAATCAGCTGCTAAAAGCCGCTGGTGGATATGGCCACTTGTACTTTTTGTAGCTGCTACATTGGTACTTGTTTTTTATATAAGCGATGATCTTAAAAGTAATTCATTCGGAAACGCCACAAAAGCATCCACCAACGAAACTGGGAAAACTTATAGGAGTATTCCATAAATATTTTTTACCCGCTTTTGCTATCCTTTAGCATTGTTGCAGCTTGTCCCACTTTGACGGGTGTCACTCACTTGTACGACTGGCCCATCATTTAGCATAATCTCTAATATTTTACCAGATAAAGGTTTTCTTTGCAATCATAAATTTCCTGCATGATTCATTATAGTCACTGTCCTGTTTGCGCATCTACTGCATTTCATTTTGTTCTTTCAGCTGAAGATTATACAGTTTCGCACCAGCAGTTCCAAATATTTGAATGTGATAGTTGCTCCCTAAGATTTACGAACGATGTGCCTTCACAGCAGGAAATTGGTCCATATTACCAATCTGAAAATTATATTTCCCATAGCGATACTGATAAAGGAGTAGTCAACAGGCTTTATCATATTGTACGTGCGCTCACCATTCGTGGTAAGAAAAATATCATTAAACATTTTACCAAAAAACAACAAGGATCTATTTTAGATATTGGTAGCGGAACAGGTGTTTTTTTGAAGGCAATGAAAGCATCCGGGTGGTCTGTCACGGGATTGGAGCCAGACGTAGGTGCAAGAAAAACTGCCTTTGAAACCAATGGAATTAATGCTGAAGAACCCAGCAAATTATTCAACTTGCCTGCCGCATCTTTTGATGCCATTACGCTATGGCATGTATTGGAACATGTACACGAATTGCACGAATACATTGGCCAGATAAAAAAGTTGCTTGCTCCAGGCGGAAAGGTTTTTATTGCAGTACCTAATTATAAAAGTTACGATGCGGAAAATTATAAGCAATACTGGGCTGCTTATGATGTACCAAGGCATCTATATCATTTCTCCCCGGCCAGTATGAAAAAGTTACTTTCTTTACACGGCTTGCAAATCCAGCATATACTTCCAATGTGGTTTGATAGCTATTATGTAAGTATACTCAGCGAAAAATATCGCAGCGGCAAGGATCATTATTTCAGCGCTTTTTTTAAAGGATCAATATCCAATATGAAAACGCTGGGTAACGCTGAAGCATGCAGTTCCCTGATATATGTAGCATCGTAAATTCTTCTTATCGTAAGGATACTTCAGCAAAGACCTTTATTTTCTAAGAGTTCCTTATACTAAATTCATACATAGCAATTCTCAATTGATTACATGGGTATTGACATCGTCAACTACAGGTTATATTTTGTGTCATATTTTAATGATCAAATAAACATTCTTAAAAACCAGGCGATAAACTACGCCAACAAACTTTAAACATGAAAAAGAAAATTCTATTGAGTTTTGGAACTGCACTTACCGTTGCAACCATCCTTATTTCCTGCGATAGCAAAAAAACAGGTAAGGATGCCTCTGCTTCTACCAGTGCCACTACAGTAACCAATGACAGCCTTATTAAAAGAGGAGGATACCTGGTATCTATATCAGGTTGCGATGATTGTCATACCCCTAAGAAATTTGGCCCAATGGGTCCTGAACCTGATATGGAGAGGCGTTTGTCGGGGTATAGGTCTGATGTGACTTTTGGTTCAGTGGATACCAATGTTATTAAGAAAGGTTGGGCTCTTGTGAATGGAGAATTGACTGGCTGGGCAGGTCCATGGGGAGCAAGTTTTTCAGCAAATCTTACAAGTGATGCAACCGGTATTGGCAACTGGACAGAAGAACAATTTGAAAAGGCGATCAGGAAAGGCAAATGGAAAGGAATGGATGGAAACCGTACCTTACTTCCGCCAATGCCATGGCAAAATTTTAAAAACTTTACGGATGAAGATGTGAAAGCAATCTTTAGCTTCTTAAAGACAACTAAACCCGTGGAGAACGTAGAGCCGCCGGTGAAAACATTCGCAGAATTGAAATAATAGGATGATTCTTTTGACCCTCTGCCGGCAATGGGCGGAGGGTTTCTATTTTTATAGATTTACCCTAATGGCCAGGCTTGTCAAAAAGCCTTCTGATATTTATCTTTTAATAAAGAATTTCAATAAATATTTTTTAACTGATCCTTCCTTAGTTTGTCCTCAGCTCATACATTTTTGGCCATCTCTTTCCGGTAACCAACATTGTCCTGGAAGTGCTATCCCAGGCAATCCCATTAAAATAATCCGTACGGTCATTTGAATCTCCCGGGGCAAGTATGTTATCAAACCGCATGATGCCTTTTACAATTCCAGACTCGGGATCAATTTTAACTATCAGCCTCCAAGTATAAATATTGGCATAAATAAAACCATCAATAAATTCAAGTTCGTTCAGGCTATCAACTGGGCCTTTGTCATTTCTCACTGCTATGGTGCTTTTTACTTTAAAAGTTTCTGCATCTACGTAATAAATATTTGCAGAGCCATCGCTTATAATAAGATCAGTGCCGTTATTTGTGATGCCCCATCCTTCGTAAGGCCAGTTAAATGTCTTTATGGGTTTATCAAGATTTTTAAGATCATACACGTAAACAATATGGCTTTGCCAGGTAAGCTGGTATAATTTATTTTTGAAAATATTTATCCCTTCTCCAAATATCTTATCGGTGCCGATCATGTGTTTTTTTTCTACTGCACCGGTTTTGTAATTGGTTATTCTTAAAGATGAATTTGCAAAATCGCCTGTGCCCTCATACATTTTACCATTATACAACTGGAGCCCTTGTGTGTAAGCACTGGTATCATGTGGATACTGCGCAATAATTGTATAATTCATTTCCAGCGGAGCGGCAATACCAGAAGATGGCGGAACAATGTCTGGATCGATATCTTTACTATTATTGTTATTGCAGGAAAATATAATGCTGATAAGCGTGAGAGCAAGTAATCTTTTCATGTAGAGTTTGTTTGCTACAAAAATAATCAAAGCAGTCAGCAGCAAGCTTTTTTATCGTTATTATTTAAATAAAATTTACTGTATTAGTTTTTCTTATTATTTTTGGCTCACCTCTGAACTTATTACCACTCCCCCCAACTGGTAAATACGTTCTCTTCCAATTCTGCGCAAGCATAGCTTCGGCTGCCTCTGGATCACCTTCAGTAATAATTTTATTTGATGAAGGCAATAGCGCTCATAACAATAATTTTCATTTTTTCACATGCAGTTCATGCACAACGTCTGTGTGGTACAGAAGCATATATCAGATCCTTACCTAACACAGTTGAAAGTTCACCGTCCAGCCCTACTGGTCCTGCAAGGGACACGGTGCCTAACGAAGTGTTGGTTATCCCGGTTGTGATCCATGTTTTATATAACCCTAGCGAACAAAATATTTCTACTGCCCAGATCCTTTCCCAGCTTAAAGTACTAAATGAAGATTTTAGAAGGAGAAACGGAGATGCAAATAATACGCCTGCAGCATTTAAATCTCTGGCAGCTGATGCAGGCATTACTTTTTGCCTTGCCCAGGTTGATCCTTCCGGAAGGTCCACGTCTGGCATTATTCGGAAGAGCACAACCCGGACTTTTTTTGAAATGAATGACGAAATGAAATTCAGCAAAAACGGTGGTGACGATGCCTGGGATCGTTCAAAATACTTGAATATATGGGTGTGCAGAATGTTGAGCCGCAGCCTTGGCTATGCAACTGTTCCCGGTAGTGCTGCTGACAAAGATGGCATAGTAATCAACTTTGATGTTTTTGGTACCACAGGTATTGTGCGTTCACCATTTAATAAAGGACGAACTACTACACATGAAGTTGCACATTGGCTTGGATTAAAACATATTTGGGGCGATGATAGCTGCGGTAATGATGAGGTGGATGATACGCCAAAACAGGAGTCATATAATTTCTATTGCCCGGTTTTCCCGCACAGAAGCAGTTGCTCACCAAATGCGAATGGCGACATGTTCATGAATTTTATGGACTTTACCGATGATGCCTGCATGAATTTATTTACCAATGGACAAAAAAATAAAATGCGTGGATCATTTGCACTAAGTAAAGGACGCAACAGTTTTTTAAACTCATTTGCCTGTGATAGTTCATTGGCGGTAGGTGGTCCGTTGCCTGATGATATCACGGTAGTAAAACGTTCGATCTCCATTACAGTGTATCCCAACCCTGTTGTTGAGGTTGTAAGATTTTTGGTAAATGATTCTAATAGCATTGCCGGTTGTAATGTAATACTGTTCAATGCCCAGGGCTTGAAGATTTACCAGCAAACAATGCATTCCAATACCGATGTACTGAAAATAAAACAATTACCTGCCGGGGTTTATTTTATAACACTAAATAAAGGCGAATTAAAAATGTCTTTCAGGATAATCAAGGCCCGTTGATCAGGTATCAATCTTCATGATTAATATTCTCTCACAATTTTTTTATACTGAACGTTTCTTTCGGCCAGGTAGTTTAGAATAAATTCAAAACATCCAGGCTGCCTGGCTACCAGTTCAGGTGGGAAGATTCCCTTTTCATTAAAGAGATTATTAGCAACCAGGTTTACTGCTGCTGTGCAGGTATAGCCTGTGGTGCGGCTCATGGAAGAAACATTAGTTTTTGTATCATATTCATCGTAAAGAAAATATTCTATCCGGGTTTTCTTTTCCTTCATTGTTCCTTCCAATATTATTTGCATGATGGTAAATTCTTTTTCACCGGGTTGAAGTTTCCATTGTTCAAAAAGCAGTGCTGCTGTAAAATCAATTGGTTTAACCTCATTACCCCTGCACAATAATGGCGTGGTACTTAAGAATCCTGCTTTTATGAGCGCTTTCATAAGATCTATATGACCCGGATAGCGTAATGTTTTTTCTTTCATATTGGGAATATGAGGCATTGTGAACATGATACTCCTTAAGCCATCTGTATTAAATGATTCGAGTGTACCAGCCTTGTGAAAATCAATCAGTACAGCATCACTCAGTGCAGGCCTGGTAATGATATGGCCGTTTTGAACATATCGTGCCGGTCTTGTGTATTCTTCAATAACATCAATAGGAGAGAAGGGAGCTTTATATTCGAATGGCTTAATTCTTTCCTTAGGTAAGCCACCCACCATGCATAAAAAATTATCAATTTTCATTTTACCATCATAGTAGCCCAAAATAAGATTACTCATACCGGGCGCTACACCGCAATCTACAATGGCGGTTACATTGTTTTCCCTGGCAAGATTATTCAATGCAAGTGCATCCTCAGGAAAAAAAGAAATATCCACTACGTTTTTTTTGCACCTGATTATTTGTTGTAAAGTTTCATATCCCATAAAACCAGGCACAGCGCAAACAACAATGTCTGCATCGGCAAGCATATCCTGGTAATGTTCATATTGCGTTAAGTCCGACTGTATTTTTATTATTACACTTGTATCAATGAGTCCAAGGTTCTCATTACTAATATCATAAACTGTTACATCGTATTGTTTTGCCAGGTCGGTAGCTATTGCCCTTCCTACCATTCCCGCACCTAAAACCGTAATTTTCATATGACTTTATTTAAACTGAAAAATAAGTCAAATGTCTCATTTAAGAGTTTCTTAGCATTGATACGGCTAAATTTGTTTGATAATATTAATCTATAGTATGAAAAAAATTCTTCTTTCAATTTTTGCGCTTTCTCTTATTGCAGTAGTATCTGCCCAGGGCATCGGTGGTGCTTTCAAAAAATTAATAAAAAAAGACAGTACATCAAACCAGGCATCAATCCTTGATAAAGTATTGGGAGGTGGTGGCACAAAAAATCTTTCGTCAGATGAAATTGTAAGCGGCTTAAAAGAAGCCTTAAGAGTTGCAACTGATAGTAGTACCAAAGTATTAAATAAAGCAAATGGTTTTTTTGGAAATGAGGCCATTAAAATATTAATGCCGGATGAAGCAAAAAAAGCCGAAAAGACTTTACGCAATCTCGGCATGGGATCGCTTGTTGATAAAGCCATTCTTTCCATGAACCGTGCTGCAGAAGATGCAGCGGGTGGAGTGGCAAATATTTTCTGGACATCCATAAAACAAATGACAGTAAAAGATGGCTTGCAAATTTTGAGAGGTGGAGATTTTGCAGCTACAGAATATCTAAAAACTACCACAACGGGTGAGCTAACCGAAAAGATGAGACCTGTGATTGAAACCTCTTTAAATAAAGTGAATGCCACTAGCTACTGGAAAGATGTGTTCACAAATTACAATCGTTTTTCAAGCGATAAGGTGAATCCTGACCTGGCGGCTTACGTAACCGGAAAAGCATTAGCCGGCTTATTCCATAATATAAGCCTTGAAGAGCAAAAGATACGAAAAGACCCTGCTGCACAGGTTACAGATATCTTGAAGAAGGTCTTTGGAAAATAGATCATGGAATTTATATTATATGTCAGGGGATTAATTTCCCCTTTTTTATGCAGCTTATTTTTGAGTAAGCCCTTAAGGAACACATATGCCAATTGGCACTTATTTTGTTTACTGTTCTTTAACTATCATCCATCTTCCCTGAATTTCCTCTCTAAGTTCACTCCTATTTTAGCTTAACAATTTGTTTTACACCTAAAAAATTTTTTTATGAAAAAGTTTTTACTTGCCTCTTTATGTTTATGCTTATTTGTTTCTGTGAGATCACAGAACGTTTATTTAAATGAAGTTTACACTTCCCCAGCAGACGGACACCAGGAATATTTTGAACTGTACAATTCAGGGATGAGCGTTTATGGCGAAGTTTTAAGCAATTACACACTTGTTTCTTTTTTCTCTATTCCGGGTGGAGATAAAGGATTTTATGTTTTAAACCTGCCCAATCAAACTATTTCGGCCCAGGGTTATTTTACCGGATCTTCTCAGAATCTGATTAACTACCCAGGAGGTAGCGCAACAGCCACTTATAACTGGAATGATGCAGCTTATTTAAGTACACATAATGGTTCTACCATTAAATATACTTTGAATAGTGCAGGTACAGGTTATACTACTAGCACAGGAAATTTTTCCGACGTTTTTACTTTAGGTTATAGCGGACGGGGAAATGCACGTCAGGGGATTTATGCTGTAATGTTATTTAGGGACGGTGTGATCCAGGATGGTTTGCTCGGTTCAAGCCCACAGGCGGGTTTGCCGTCGTATGTTACAAGCCTACCTGCATTACCTGCATCTTCTATGAACGGTGCTATTGCTCCAATTAGTTTAGCTACTCTTGCCAGTTTTGATTTTGGTAACGTACCTGCCGGGCCAAGTGCTGATGGCGGATATTTTCGCACATCAAACGGGCGGAATTGCGGTGGCAATTGGGCAAAATCTGTAAATAATGCTGATTTCACACCCAATGCTTCTAATGGCGTTTCTCAGGGGGCTTTCCACCTGAATATAAACTTTAATTGTGGTGACGCCCTATTTACTTACACTATAAATAATGGGCCGGCTCCAGCGTTCCCGGTTACTATAAGTTTATATTATGATGTAAATAATAACCACATGTTTGATCCCACAGATGTATTGGTTGGATCGCATGTAAATGTTTCAGCAAGCGATCCTGCATTCAGCTTTGCAGTTGTTCCGAATGTTTCTTTACTACTTGTAATAGATGCTTCTATTGGTAACGAATGTAGCAACCAGGTTATATCTTTTGATTGCGGCACCGGTGGACCTACACCTGTTACGCTTATGAACTTTAACGTGGTTCAGAAACTACCTTATATTGGATTAAGCTGGGAAACTTCACAGGAATCAAATAATCGGGGTTTTGAGATACAACGTAGGGTTAATGGTAATTTTGAGGTGATTGGTTTTGTAGATACAAAAGGCCTGAAGGGATATTCTAACAGTACATTGAGTTATAATTATGACGACTATGAAAATCTTGCGAATGGTATCGTATACTATCGCCTGCGCCAGGTTGACTACAATGGTAATTTTGTATACAGTGAAATAAAGGCTGTAAGAAATAATACTAAAGACGTTAATGTAACTGTATATCCTAATCCAAGTAATGGAAATACTAAGCTGATCGTTCCATCTGGAGTAGGTGCTCTTGATATAAGCCTTGTCGATGTTACAGGGAAAGTTTTATCACATATTTCAAATTTCACTAGCAATAAACTTGATTTCAATAATCTTAAATCAGGAGTTTATATGATCAGGGTAATATTTAAAGAAACAGGTGAGCAAGTAATACAGAAATTAATAGTTCAGTAACTGCCATTTTGATTTTTTAGTAATTATAATTTTACATAATCCCCGTTATCTTTAACGGGGATTTTTGTGTGCTTGAATATCATGATTTCAATGACATTTCGTTAAAACAATAATTGGAAATTTTTTTAAAATAAAAGGATAAAACTGATATGAAGGTGACTGGATTTTCATTTATTAAGAATGCCGTAAAAATGCAGTACCCAATTGTAGAAGCCATTCGTTCAATACTTCCGCTATGTGATGAAGTGATTGTTGCAGTGGGAAAAAGTGACGATGAGACAAGATCTCTTGTAGCAGCCATTGACAAAAAAGTAAAAATCTTAGATACTATTTGGGATGAAAATTTGAAAGAAGGCGGAAGGGTATTGGCAGCAGAAACAGATAAGGCATTTAAAGCAATTGGCAAGGATACAGACTGGTGTATTTATATCCAGGGTGATGAAGTATTGCATGAAGATGGAATAGAAGAAGTGAGAGAGGCTATGATTAAATGGAAAGATGACAGTAAAGTTGATGGCTTGTTATTCAAATACCGTCATTTTTTTGGATCATATGATTTTGTTGGAATTGAATCACACTGGTATCGAAATGAGATAAGAGTTATCAAAAATAATAAAGCCATTTATTCTTATAAAGATGCACAAGGGTTCCGGAAGGGGGATCATGAAAAATTGAACGTAAAGCCTGTCAATGCTTTCATACATCATTATGGTTGGGTGCAGAATCCGCACATTATGAAGGCCAAGCAAGCCTATAAAGAAAAATTATATCGAAGCGGCGAGTATGATGAAACAACTATTGTGGCCTCAGATGATTATGCTTTTACTTTGGTGAATGCTTTAAAAAAATTTAAAGGCACTCACCCTTTGGTTATGAAAAAACGTATAGATCAATTGAACTGGCCTTTTAATTATGATGAGGCAAAAAATAAAACCAGGTTGAAGGATAAATTCAAAAATCTCATGGAGAAGTTTACAGGAAAACGCTTTTTTGATTACAAAAATTATAAGATCATTTAACCTTCAAAATGATGATTAAGGAAAGCGGAAAATTTTATATGCTTGCAAAGCATATAAATATGGGTTAGACAGGAGACTTAACGATTATAGCGGCTTATTCTTCCCCCAGCCAATCTTATTTTAAAAGTTATTGTTAGCGGTTGTTTTTCGTTTGAGTTGTTCTGCCATAATTAAAGTATGTTCCAATGAGTTTGTATTTGTCCAATCGTCATGTCCGGGAATAATCCACTTTGGCTTTTTACATTTTCTCTGAACATTTTTAATTGTCATTGCATACGATTCAACATTTGCATCCGCCAAATTACCAAGGTCCTTATCCTCAATACTTTTTATTAAGCAACCACCGTAAAGAATTTTCTCCTTTTCAAACCACAATACAATGTTATCTGCTGTGTGTTCTTGTCCGGGAAAAAATGTTTGAAAAGAATATTGCCCTGCTACAAAAACAGTGTCATTCTCAAATGTAAATTCTGCACTTTTTTTGTTCCGCTCTTTACATAGTTTATCTGTCATTTTGGATGTATAAGTCTTAATTCCTTGTTGCCTGTAATAATCCAATCCGCCAGTTCTGTCCTCATGAAAGTGTGTAGCAATACATAGTATAACTTTTTTATTGTGTTTTACTTTTATACTATCGAGTAAAGGTTGAAATTGTGTTGTGTCCCAAGGTGTGTCAAACATAACTACACCAGTGTTTGTTATAAGATACATTCCGTTTGCTGGTATCCGCAACCCTTTATATAAATTAAAGGTTGTAAAAACATAAAAGTCCCCAGTTAAATGAGAAATTTTTAAACTACTATCTGAAGTCTGTCCAAAGATGTTTGATAAGAACAATAATGAAATTATTGTCGTTGCTATTGTCCGCATTATATTGTCTATAAAATTACAGCTAACAAATTAAATATCTGTTGCTTCGCCATAAGCCACTGCTGTAGCTTCTTTCATTCCTTCGCTCATCGTTGGATGTGGATGTACTGCATTTAATATTTCATGTGCAGTAGTTTCTAATTTTCTTGCTACAACTGCCTCAGCTATCAATTCAGTTACGTTGCTTCCTATCATATGGCAACCAAGGAATTCTCCATACTTAGCATCATAAATAACTTTTACAAAGCCCTCTGTTGCTCCAGCAGCACTCGCCTTACCACTGGCCATAAAAGGAAATTTTCCTACTTTAATTTCGAATCCTGCATCCTTAGCTGCTTTTTCTGTATAACCCACTGAAGCAATCTCGGGTGAGCAGTAAGTACAACCTGGAATATTGTTATAATCAAGTGGAGTAATTTTGTGCCCACTTAAATGTTCTGCAGCATTGATACCTTCCCTGGAAGCCACATGAGCCAGTGCTTGTCCTGGCGTACAATCACCAATTGCATAAATGCCAGCAACGTTTGTTTGTTGATTGGCGTCCACAATAATTTTCCCCTTGTCAGTTTTTACTCCTAGTTGTTCCAGGCCAATGTTTTCAAGATTGGCAACTACACCCACAGCACTTAATAAAATATCAGCTTCTAAAATCTGTTCACCACTTGCCGTTTTTACGGTTGCTTTTACTCCGTCGCCACTTGTATCTACTTTTAATACTTCGCTGCTTGTGAGAATTGTTATGCCTTGTTTTTTAAATTGTTTTTCCAGTTCTTTACTTATATCCTCATCTTCTACAGGAACGATCCTGGGCATGTATTCCACGATAGTAACTTTAGTGCCCATGCTGTTATAGAAATAAGCAAATTCAGATCCTATGGCACCACTGCCACAAACGATCATGCTTTTTGGTTGCACTGGCAAAATCATTGCTTCCCTGTATCCAATAATCTTTTTTCCATCGATAGGCAAATTTGGTAATTGCCTTGCACGGCCGCCGGTTGCTATAATAATATTTTTTGCTTCCAGCACTTGCTTACTGTTATCAGCAGCAGTAACTTCCAGTTTGCCAGGAGCTACCAGTTTGCCATAGCCCATAATAACATCAATCCTATTTTTCTTCATAAGAAAGGTTACACCCTTACTCATTTTATCAGCGACTGAACGACTGCGTTTTACAACTCCTTCAAAATTATGGGAAGGGTTGTCCACTTTAATTCCATATTCCGCAGCATGCTTTGCATATTCATATACCTGTGCGCTTTTCAATAATGCTTTGGTTGGAATACATCCCCAGTTAAGGCAGATTCCGCCCAGGCTTTCTTTTTCTACTATTGCCACTTTTTTCCCTAGCTGGCTTGCCCTTATCGCTGCCGGGTATCCACCAGGGCCGCTACCTAAAACGATTACATCGTATGCCATTTCTATGTGTTTTTATTTGATTTTTAATGCCTATGTGGATGTAAAATTACTGGGTATGCCGGTATTATCCAAAAGAGTCGCCAATCATTTAACTTACTCGCAGCAGCTGAATAATAGTTTCTACTTAGTTTTGCTGATAAAATTAAATAAGCCTTTCATGAAGAAGATCATCATTTTATTAGCCATGTCATTTTTTGCGCACTACTCATTTGCACAATCATCAATAGCTAAATGGAAAATAACAGATGTAGAAAAATATATGGGTCAACAAGATGCTGTACTGGTAGTTAACTTTTGGGCTACTTTTTGTAAACCCTGCGTTGCAGAAATTCCATCATTTATAACTATCACAAACAATTATAAAAAAGATAATGTTAAGTTGTTACTCGTTAGCCTGGACTTGCCTTCATACTATCCGGCAAGAATTTCTGCATTTGCAAAAAAGCAACATTTCAATACCAATATTGTTTGGCTAAACGAAACCAATGCAGATTATTTTTGTCCCCGGATAGATAAAAGCTGGAGTGGGTCTATTCCTTCTTCCATGATCATAAATACAAAGACCGGTTACCGTAAATTTATTGAAGAAGAAATGTCTGCTAAAGAATTTGAAAAACAATTAAAGCTTGCCATAAAAGGATAGATATTCCTGATCAGTGATTTTTTAAATAACTGTTTATCCTGTTTTTTACATTTTCTGCAATATTGCTATAGAAGAAATTGATATCAGCAATATGATAATTTTGTGTGGTTAAAAAAATGCTTCCAAAAAACCTTGGCTTGCTTGTCCATAAAATATTTCCATGAACCTGTGCATCTACTGCGGAAGGGACGAGAACATTAAATTTTCGCAGAATTGCACCTGTATTATTTTTCCTGATTACAATAAGGCTATCAGATCTCCAGCTTAAGGGATTTGTCACTGCCGCTTTGAATATTTCTCTTCCCACAAATGCGGTATCCACATAGCCGGTCTTGAAAGTACGCCAGCTAACAAAGCAATGTGTAGCTATGTCTGACCCACACACAGGTATAGCCTGGTAATAGGTATCCGGAACGGGCATTCCTACTAAGTAAGCACAGATCATTTGCTTCTGTAAAGGTTTTCCATCTATCATTTCTTTTATTAAACGAGTTGCATGCGTAGTGCCCTGGCTATGGGCTGCAATTATAAACGGCCGGCCATGGTTGTAGTGTTCTAAATAATAAATAAAGGCAGTTTTTACATCCTGGTATGCAAAATCAAAAGCAGCAGCAGCACTATCCCTCGACTTCGTAAAATATGATTTTATATGTGCCTGCCTGTAGCGGGGTGCAAACAACCGGCATTTTTCTGCAAAAGCTGATGCCTGGTAAAGTATAGATGTGTAGTCAGTCTTATGATTTATTTTCTCGTCATTGATAGGGGCATTCCACCTGCTGTCTTTTCTTGCTGTGAGTGAAGTAGGATAAAGAAAAAAAACGTCCGCAATGGAATCTTTGTGATATTTATTTCTAAATGGTTTAGGAACACTATCAGACGGATCCCATTTCCATGGATGTGCAGCCCAGTCTTCAAGTTTACTATAGTCCGGCGCTATTTCCGTCGGGCTGGCAAGTTCTGTAAAGTGCGAATTTTTTTTCATCACACTGCAATATGTAAACAGCAGCGTGCAGATCAGGGGATAAAGAAAGCAGTGGCTTTTTTTCATGAATAGAAAAAATAAACCCGGTATAGAATACCGGGCTTACAAAAGTATTTTATTTTTTACTTATTACGTTTTATACTGCAGCCAACACTCCTGCTTTCTTTAATTGTAATATCTTTTCCTGCTGCCAACTCAGTAATGGCTTCCCGCAGGTGCTGTCTTTTAACTGCCTGATCATCGCTTGGGTTATCGTCAATGGCACCATGATACACCAGCTTTAAGTTCTTGTCAAATAAAAAACATTCAGGCGTGCGGTTGGCACCAAAGGCATCAGCAACCTCATGGTTTTTATCTACCGCATAATTCCAGTTATACTTTTGTTCTCTTGCATATGTCTTCATCGCATCATAGCTGTCTTCATCTGCACGGTATGCTTCATTACTGTTCAATAAAATAAAGCCTACATTTCTTTTTTGTGCGTAATTACCAATGGCTATTGTACGTTGCTGGTTTTTAACTACGTAAGGACAAGTATTGCAACTGAACATTACCAACAAACCTTGTTCTTTTACTAAGGCTTTCATTGTTACTTCTTTGCCAGAAATGTCTTTCATCTTTAAATCGGCTTTCGGCATTGTGCCTCCTATAGGTAAAGTTTCTGAAACAGTAAATGCTGAAGCAGCAATGACTATTGCAATGGCAAGAGCAGGGAAGATTTTTTTCATTTGTTTTTGTTTTTAAAATAATTCAGTAAATAAAGTTAGCAATAAGGAATAATTAAGTATTGCAATCTCTAAAAAATTATTTGAATGGCTAGATGTATTATTTTTTTTGTGCATCTCTCTCTGCAGCAATCTGCTTCAATGAGGTGATGCTTACGTTCAATTCAAAACCAACAAGGATGGCAAGGGAATTTATATAGATAAGCGCCATAATCATCATTATGGTTCCAATGGATCCATACAGGGCATTATATCTACCAAAATTATTTACAAAAGTGGCAAAGCCAAGTGATGCCAGGATACTCAATATAGTTGCGAAGATGGCACCTGGCGAACCGAACTTCCATCTTTTTTGTACTGCCGGGGCATAACGATAAATAAAAGCAAATGCAAAAAATATAAGCAGGACTATTAATACCCATCTTGAATAGAATATTACTTCACGCCAATCTTTATCTGATACGAGTAGTTTTAAAAATGCTCCCTGCATGATTAACAACATTAGGTAGGCCAATAATAGCCCGAATAAAATGATCGTCAACCGAAGCGCTATGCCACGCATCTGAATTCTCTTTCGCTTGGCAAAGCCTACGTACTCCCGGTTAAATGATCTCAATAGTCCCATCATTGCATTAGATGCAAAAAATAGTGAGAGTAGTAATCCAAAAGATAAAAGCCCAATCTTACTATCGTTTAAAAAACTATCTACAAAATCAATGATCTGCTTATTGTAAGCCTTGGCAGGTATGATGTCATAAATAAGACTATGTAGCTGGTATTTGATGCTTTTTTTTGGAAGAAAAGGAAGATTTGGAATTAGTGTAAATAAGAACAACAGTGACGGCGGCAAGGCCATTATAAAATTGTAAGATATTCCTGCGGCTCTTTCACTCAGCCCATGTTTTTTTAATTGCTTATAAAAAAAATATAAGACGTCGTATAAAGCCAGTCCTTCAAAACCAGGGAAATACCAGTGCTTGCTTTTTGATAATAAAAAAGCAATTGGTGTTTTTGTAATGATTATCCTGGTTAACTTGGTCACTTGCCCGCAGCGTTTTGTTGCTTCCTCAATATAATGCTATCCAAGGCTAGCTGGTATGCTTTCGCATGGATTTTATGTTCTTCATAACTTTCGCTGAAGACATGGTAGCCTTTAAGATCTGGCTTGGCAGCGAAAAATAAATAATTAGTAGTGGGTGCGTCCAGTACTGCATCAATGGTTTGCGGCATAGCAGTGCAAATGGGTCCAGGCGGAAGACCTGTTGTATAATAAGTATTATATGGTGAAGGATAAGCCAGGTGGCCATACAAAATTCTTTTTAATCCGAAATTTCGCAAAGCATATTTAACGGTAGGGTCGGCCTGTAGCTTCATTCTCTTGTTCAACCTGTTAATGTACACACTTGCAACCAGCGGCTTATCTGAGGCCATATTAGTTTCTTCATCCACAATGCTTGCGATGGTATAAACCTGGACCGGTGTCAGATTTTTTGCTGATGCTTTTGCTTTTCTTTGTTCATTCCAGAATTTTTGGGACTCAACACGAAGCCTGCTGAATAATTTTTTAAAAGAGCTGTTCCATAACAGTAAATAAGTATCTGGAATTACGGCTGTCATTACGGTATTACTGTCAAGCTCATAAGGTTTTAATGAATCGTTGCTTTGTAAAAAATTGATGACGCTTTGTTCATCTGTTTCAAAACTACCTGCAATTTTTTTTGCCAGGTCTTCCTTGGTGCGGAGTTTATTTATCACAAGCCTTACGGGAGATTGATTGCCGGCTTTTAGCATTCGCACAAGAGAAATAAGATTGCTGCCATTTTTTATTTCATACCTACCTGGCTTTACGTTTCGTGGATATTTTACCTGCTTTGAAACCAGGTTAAAAAAAAATGTTCCTGATAATATTTTTTGTTCTTTGATCCTTTGCAGTACATTTTCATAATTACTACCCGTTGGAATAAATAAATATTTTCCTTCAGGCGATGAAACAACGGGACCTAATAAATTGTACGCTCCCCATAATACTGTCAGTAGAATGACAAGAAAAAGAACTAAGAATATTTTTTTCATATAGGTAATTGAAAATCCAAATTAAAATAAAAACCCCGGCTGCTTATGCCAGGGTTCATAAATATTATTAAAGATTGATTATTTAAGGTTTTGGAGTTGTGGCAGGCGCCGGCATAGGAACAGTATTAGCTGGCTGCGTAGATGATTTTGCCGGACTACTAACAGGCGCTCCCTTTAACAGGTCATTTGCATCATCCGTTCCTGATTTGGGAATAAATGCAGGAGAAATAAGACAAAGAATAGCAACAACTGCCGCAAATACCCAGGTTCCTTTCTCCAATATGTCTGTTGTTTGTTTTACACCGATGAACTGTGTACTAAAACCTGTAAGGCTGCCTGAAATGCCACCACCTTTTGGGTTTTGAATAAGGACGATCAATCCCAGGATAACAGAAGCAATAATGATCAAAACACCGAATAAAGCTAACATATTGATTTATTTTAAATTTATCTTTTAGATTTTAAGTGCGTGGCGAATCATTTTCCATCGCTTTTCAAATGCTCAATTTTGGCTGCAAAGTAAGCGCTTTTGGCAGGATTAAGCAAACTTAATTTATGATAGATCTCGGCAGCTTTTTCCTGATGCCCTTGCTGAAAATAGACATCCGCCATACTTTCTGTAACAACTTCAGCTTCTGCATTGCTTTTTTCTGCAAGATGAGCCACTTTAGTATCAACCTGCATCCCGTTTGCCTGCTGTGTGCCTGGCGATTTTTTCATAGTCTTAAGCCAATCCGTAAAACTTTTTACTTGCAAGCCTAATTTATCCGTTGGTTTAATTTGCTCACTAAGTTTTATTCCCTGCGATGCAAAATAGTCTGTAGCAAAAAGCGGCTCAAAAAGCATTTCATCTTTTGCTGGGAAATTTTCTTCTTTTTTATTTTCTACAATTTCCTTTTCTACAAAAACTGTTTCATTGGTTTTAATTTCTTCAATGACTTTGCTGGGAAGATCATTTTCTAAACTATCACTTACATCTTTGTTATTTGATGCAATTTTTTCTTTTTCAACATCTTTCTCAAGCATATGAAGATGTTGTTCCCTCTGCAAATCATTTTTTATATGGTCATATTCTGCTGGAATATTTTCGGTTGATATTTCGTT
The DNA here is from genome assembly GCA_039920245.1 of Ferruginibacter sp. GTDB lineage: Bacteria > Bacteroidota > Bacteroidia > Chitinophagales > Chitinophagaceae > Ferruginibacter. The sequence continues at coordinate 6,425 of JBDSEE010000075.1, read as the reverse complement.
TTGTGCAGTTGCCTCAAAATTGTTAAGTCTGTGTTGGAGTAATAATGAATTTGGAAAATGAAGTGCGGTTTTAGCTGCCATCGCACTATAACCCGGATCGTTCTTATCTAATTTTTGTAATAAAAAATAATGAGGTGTACCAAACCATGGATAATCCGTAATCAAATCTGTTAACCTCAATTTGACAGTGTTTTCATCTGTTTCTGACCCGGTTATTATATTTAGTAATTCCTTTTGAAGCATGTGATTTGTTGATACGCTGTCTATAAATTCAGATATCGAAAATTTATGTTACCAGTTAGAAAATATCTTATTAAAAATTTCATCCACCAGGTTGCTAACAATGGTGCTATTCAATTCTGCCTCTGCTTCTGTTAATGATTTATTGCCCTGGAAATCAAAAGTACGGGTAAGGTCCGCTTCAAAATTCTTGGTTTCATCTAACGTATTCTTAAAAATAAGATGAAATCCTACTGTAAGCCTGTTGCCACTTGCATCATTTCCTGTAATGCTGATGGTGCTTGTATAATATTGAGAAACATATCCGCTAACGTCATAATGAGCATTATCGTCATTGGTTTGCCTTAGCCTTGTGGTGTTGATTATTTTCTGCTTTAATTTCTCTGTGAGCTGCGGACTCAATTGTGTATTTACATACTGAGCTTTATTTTCAAGATAGTTCACCCTGAATGTTTTCACTTCAGCAGGAATCGGTGCTGAATCCCTGAATCCATATTTGCAGGTAGAATAACTGAATACTGATAAAAGCAGCAGGCAGCTTATTAATAATTGTAGGTATTTGAAAGTTGCCCTCATTTTTATTTATTGATTCAAACAAATTTAAACGATGAAATTATAACTCTTCGATATCGTATTCCTTCAACTTCCTGTACAACGTTCGCTCACTGATGCCCAGATCCATGGATGCATCCCTTCTTTTTCCCCGGTGTTTTTTTAGCGCTTTAATGATCAATTCTTTTTCCTTATCTACAATGCTTAAAGATTCTTCCACATCTTCATGCTGTTGAATATTATTGGTTCCATTGTGTAAAATAACAGGCGTTGAGTTCGGTTGTAAATAATTATTGCCTGGTTGCTGATGCTGGTACTCATTTGCCTTGCCGTCATTAAAAACCGGTGCCCTTCCTGCCATTGCGGGATTTTGTAAAATGTCATAAAACATTTTCTTCAAATCATTTACATCTTTTTTCATATCAAAGAAAAGCTTGTATAGAATTTCACGTTCATTTGCAAATTCTGATTGTGAAACATGCCCTGTTCCTCCTGATAAAACCGGTAACCTGGAATAATTATGTTCGGGTAAATATGATTTAAGATTTTCAGCAGTCACATTCTTGTCTGTACTGAGTACTGATATCTGTTCTGCAATATTTTTCAATTCCCTCACATTACCGGGGAATGAATAATTTACCAAAACATCTCTAGCTTCATCGTTCAATATTACGGAAGTGGTTTTATAACGATCTGCAAAATCACCGGCAAATTTTCTGAACAATAAAAAAATATCTTCCTTCCTGTCACGCAAGGCTGGAACCCGGATGGGTACTGTATTCAGTCGGTAATATAGATCCTCCCGGAACCTGCCGTTCTTGGTAAAGTCAAGCAAATCTTTATTGCTTGCAGCAATAACCCTCACATCTGTTTTCTGAACTTTGCTACTTCCCACACGTATATATTCACCCGCTTCCAACACACGTAATAAACGGGCCTGTGTACCCAACGGCATTTCGCCAATTTCATCCAGGAAAATAGTGCCCCCGTTTACAGTTTCAAAATATCCTTTGCGACTATCAACCGCACCAGTGAAGGAACCTTTTTCATGCCCGAATAATTCTGAATCAATCGTTCCTTCAGGAATGGCACCACAGTTTACAGCGATGAAGGGATTATGTTTACGTGCCGAAAGTGCATGTATGATTTGAGAGAAAGCTTCTTTACCAACACCGCTCTCACCATATATAAGAACACTGAGATCTGTATTTGCTACCTGCACTGCAACATTGAGTGAATGATTTAGTGCCGCTGAATTACCTATAATCCCAAAACGATTTTTTATTGCCTGTAAATCCATTTTTTATACTTTAAACATTTTCTACAATTCCTAATAATGTACCTGCGGTACAACTGGTCACTTTCACGTGTACATAATCAGCTTTACTGGTATTGCCTTTGGCAAAAACAATTACTTTATTCTGCTCATTGCGTCCAAAAAATTCATCTTTGTTTTTCTTTGATACGCCCTCTACTAAAACCTTAAAGGTTTTCCCCACATCTTTTTGCATGCTTATCAAAGAATGATTTCTGTATAGATCCACAAGTTCCTGCAGCCTTCTTTTTTTTGTTTCAAGAATTACGTCGTCTTTAAACCTTCTAGCAGCAAGGGTTCCTGGCCTTTCACTATAAAAATATAAATATGCCAGGTCATATTTGCAGTATTCCATCAGGCTTAAAGATTCCTGGTGATCTTCCTCCGTTTCTGTACAAAACCCTGAGATCATATCTGTGGATAAGCCACAACCTGGAAGGATTTCCCGGATACGATCTACTTTATTGATATACCATTCACGGCTATAAGTACGGTTCATCATCTGCAACACACGGCTGCTACCGCTTTGCACCGGCAAATGGATATAATTACAAATGTTTTCATATTGCTTCATTACAAACAATACATCATCAGTAATATCTTTTGGATGTGAAGTGGAAAAACGGACTCTTAATAAAGGAGAAATTCTGGCAACCTTTTCCATGAGTGCAGCAAAACTTAAAGTCTCCTTGGTTTGTTCATTATACCATTGATAACTGTCTACATTCTGGCCCAGGAGTGTTACTTCTCTATACCCGTCATGGAATAATACTTCACATTCCTGTACAATACTTGCGGCCGGGCGACTACGTTCACGGCCTCTTGTAAAAGGGACAACACAAAACGAACACATATTATTGCAGCCACGCATGATGCTTACAAAAGCAGTTACACCATTACTGTTTAGTCTTATGGGTGAAATATCCGCATAGGTTTCATCACGGCTTAATAACACATTTACTCCTTTCTGGCCACCACCGGCTTCTGCAATAAGATCGGGCAGGCTACGATATGCATCGGGGCCTACAACAATATCCACTAATTTTTCTTCCTCAATAAAACTTGCCTTTAATCTTTCTGCCATACAACCCAGAACACCAATGATCAACCCAGGGTTGCTTCTTTTTATTTTTTTTAATTCTGTCAGGCGTTTGCGAACGGTAAGTTCAGCCTTCTCCCTGATTGAACAAGTATTAATGAGGATCAGGTCGGCCTGTTCGGGGATGGTAGTTACACTGTAATTTTCTTTTTGTAAGATAGAAGCAACTACTTCGCTGTCGGCAAAATTCATTGCACATCCGTAGCTTTCTATGTAAAACTTTCTATTGCTGGCTTCCTGTAGAACAGTTACGGCCCCGAAGACTTCTCCCTGGCGGGACTCATCATGAACTTTATCTAATACTAAAGACTCCATCAAACTTAAAAATTGAAAGGCAAATTTAGGCTATTTGCAGGGATTGAATGCCAGTATGACAGAAGCTCTACTTTAATTAATATAGAAAGTTTTTCCGACTTGGGAATTTCAATTACTATAAATGTTTTATAAATCCCAAATGAATATTTGATTCACTGGGTGCGATTGCATAGGCTGCTGTCAGCGTGAGCTTGTTGAAAGGGGAGAATAAAACTCCACCACCATAGCCTGGATGCCAGGTATTGCTGTTCTCATTATCTAACCATACCCTTCCAATATCATATAGAGCAAACAAACCGATCTTTCCATTTACGAGGTAAGTTTTGAAATTAGTGATCCACCGCAGTTCATTTTGATTATAGAAGCTGCTGCGCCCATAAAAGCGATCCCTGTGATAACCTCTTAGTGAAGAGCTTCCACCAATTGTATTTAATTGATATAATTCAGGAGTACCGGAAAGCGTAGCTCCTCCTACTTTTACATGGATACCAAATTTTTTGCTCAAGGGTAGAAAAGCCGAAATCACTGATCCGAATTTTGTAAAAGTATTTTTGTTATGAATATTGCCTGTAAAGTTTGACCATGCGATAAAGCTGATTCCTTTAACAGGCAAGATGCTGTCATTCAATTTTTGAAAAACATAACTTAGGGTGGCACCTGCAAAATGCTTGGCTTCAAAGGTTTCAGAATTTAATGAAATAGGTTCCTTGGAAAGATAACTTCCACTGTCGTTAAGGATCTGTACACTTTGAAAGAAAGGAGAGAAGGTCAGTTTGTGATAATTTTTAAATAGTCGGTGAAGTGCAAGTTCTGCATAATAGTGTTTTGTGCGCAGGCGGTTATAATTTGCTGCAGCAGTTTCAACGATAGTTTCATTTCCAAGGCCTGCGTAATTGTTCCACCGCACCGCATCAAAATTAAGTAGAGGTTTAAAATCCCATTTGCCAATAGCAGAAGTAAATGTTGCTTTGTAGGTGCTGCTAAAAGCTTTCTGGCTCAATGAATATTTTACGTCAATACTCTGTTCCTGAGCAAATGGTTTTTTTCTCCAGCCTTGTTTTCTTATTTTATATCCTATCCCCACATATATCCTGTCTTCAAAATCATAAAACAGTAATGGCTTTATGCCTCTGCTGTCGTAATCAAACTGGCTGTAATCAAAAAAATGTATAGCGCTATCTTTACTCAAATGCTTACGTAATCCACTACCCTGGAAAGTATTTTCGTTACGATCATCATACAGCCTGATAGATTTCCTGTTTCCATTTACAACTGATTCATTTATGTAACTGTCTTTGCCAGCTCCGCCAATCAACCTTAGTTTTATTGAGTTGCTTACATTACCAGATATTTTAAACTGGTCCTTTCCATAAATGCCATACAGCCGAATTTCTTCTGTTTCATTTTTATTAAAAACACGATGATAAATTGGCTGGTCTTTTATAATGCCTTCATTGGTTATTTTGTAAATTTTGATTTCTGTTTCATTTTCATTTAATTTTTTTATTTCAAAAAATTCGTCATCTTCCGAACCAGTGATATCTACTTCTTTGCTTAAGAATGTTGCATACTCTTGTGCGTATTCTGCTAAGTGACCTCTACGGCTTTTAAGTTTAGCTGCAATTGCAGGGCCTGATAAAGCATAGACTTCCGGTGGTAGCTGCATCAGGGCATCATCAATAATTTTATCCGTTAATCTTTTTTGAAGGTCTTGAGCAATTCTTACCCATTGCTGTATTGTGATTTGATTGGCTAAGTGAAAATCTAAATGGCGTGCAGGAAAATTAAACTGCACAACATTTTTAATTGTACTATCAAAAGTTTGTAAATGCAGTGCACCGCTTAAACGTATTATTCGCTTTAATATACTTCCATCAAATACTGTATAAGTTTGATCCCTGTCACGAGGAATTGCTACATACTTTGTTTTTTTATCATTTTTAAAAGTTGCCCATCTCCATTGATCTTCATGCCTTCCCCAATCGCCAATGAACATATCAAAGATCCGGGCTCTTACGTAGGCTTCCTGGTCCACCAGGTTATCATTGTCTTTTAAATTTTTTTCGAGCATTTCTTCTGTGCTCACAATTTTAGTGGAATTTCCAAAATTTGCTGCAGTTTTCCAGTCTTCATCTGCCCGTTTTTCAAAAAGGTATAAGGTATTGCCCATGCTGTCGCTGAATTTTCTCAAAGCTGTTTGTTTGGGCACATAAAATATCTGCGGATTGGTATGGTAAATGCCGGCCGCCTCAGCTAAGGGGGCAACTGTAAGAGCTGAATATGGGTGTGCTATCGTAACCTGGTCATTTGCAAGTGACTCAATAAATGTTCCTTGTATAATTTCAGGTAAAGCTTTGCCAAATGATTTGTCTATGCTGCGCAAAACATATTCCCGTTCGTCCTTATCTCTCAATCGCACTGATTTGCTTTGCCTTCCACCACCAGTCTGATAGGGTGTAAGGCCACCTGCCAGAGTATCAAGATTCACTTTTTTAAACGTAACAGGGGTAGCCCATTCCTGCCTGTAATGCGTACCCCATTTTCGCTGGTACGCTTTAGACCTTTCATATTTGTTTGAAGCAGGAATTGTAATAGTGTTCGAAGTATCTTTTTGCTGGGCATTAATATTTGTGGTCAAAACAATTAGAATCACCACTATAATTGCCTTTGCCGATCCTATGTATTTCATTATCACCACGTATTTGTATTTGTTTTCAAAAAACCATGCCACTATAAAGTAATTATGTATAATATATCTGTGGGATAGTCATTAAAAATTTATCCATTTATCTTTACTGTTTAAACAGATACCTCGTTGAAATTTTTTATTTCTCTTATTTTATTGTTGATGCATGTTGTTTTATATGCACAGGAACAAAAACCTGTTGGCGTTATTTCAGGAAA
>JBDSEE010000074.1:0-22552 GCA_039920245.1 Ferruginibacter sp. | reverse complement strand
CTGCATTTGTTGGAGCAAACACTGTAAAAGGACCAGCACTTTGTAAAGTTTCTACAAGGCCAGCTGCTTTTACAGCTGCAACTAAAGTGGTGTGGTCTTTACTATTTACTGCATTTTCTACAATATTTTTAGAAGGATACATAGCAGCTCCACCTACCATTACTGTTTTTTCCATTTGTGCAAATGTATTGCTCACTATAAAGAGTGCTGCTACAAGGAAAATTGATTTAATCTTAATCATTGTTAATGCTTTTTTAAAAGTTAATTTGTAATTGTACCCTAATAGTTACGGTAGGTTTTCAATTTTGGTTTTCGTTTTAAAAAAAACAAGTCATTAATTTTTCAATTGATAGCTCTCTTTTAAACATTAAGAAAGCCAGCAAATTTTTACTGGCTTTCTTACAATTAAGATTTGATTTTATTTTAATCCTATAAATTATATTTTTTATTTACCGGACTTGATGGCCAGTTTCAATCTTGCAAAATAATATGCACCATTGAAACCCATTTGCTGTACCCGACGGCTGTAAACAAATCTTCCACTGCTAAAATTACTGCTGTGGGTGTGCCTATCCTGGTATACATCAAACAAATTATTAGCGCCTATTGTAAATCCTAACTGTGAAGTAATTTGATAAGAGAGTGAAAGATCAGTTACTGTTTTTGCGGAAAATTCCTGGTCAGTAGTTTCTCTTACATTATTATTATAAGTATTTATAGGAAGCGCAGCAAGGTTGTTGGGATCAATACCCGGGTCAATATATTGCACTTTGCCAAAATGTACAAAGCGAAGCAATACACCAAACTTGCTTATCTTATAATTAAAAGATAAACTGATTTTATTTTTTGGACTGGCAACTTCTATACGGCTCTGATCTTCCCGGTTAAAATAATTACCCAATTGTCCATTGGCTATTAAAGTATCCGAGGCATGGATAAGGGGTTTTCCATCAGCGCCTTTTTCTACTTCATTATCAATAAAAGTCATAGCAAGAATGGTACGTAAAGATTGTGTTTTACCAAACCGTTTATTGTACGATAAAACTGCTTCCAGGCCTTTAGCTTTTGTATCTACAGCGTTGGTAAAAAAGTTTGCTGTACTTGCACCTACTGCAGCTAATTGAGCACTAACCGCCGGGTTGGTAAAATTTTTAAAATCATTGGTGAGCACAATACGGTCTTTAATATTTACCTGGTACGCATCTACGGTAACTTCAAATCCTGTAAATGGTTTTGCAGTAAAGCCAATGGAATAGTTCTGGCTGGTTTCTTCTTTCAATTTTGGTATTCCCAGAATTTCAGCAGCTTTACTATCATTGGTAAATGTTCCGCTTTCTACCTGCACCAAAGTTCCTCCCTGTGAAACAAAGATGGTACTTGTTTTTGCAAAGAATCTTTGCTGAATGGAAGGAGCTCTGAATCCTGAACTTAGGGAAGCCCTTAAATTAAATTTATCGCTGAATTTGTAGCGGCTGGATAATTTATAATTTAGTGTTGATCCAAAGTCACTATAATTCTCAAAACGCAATGCACCTGTTACTAAAAATTTATCGGTAAAATCTTGCTCCAGATCCACATATACCGCTTTGGAATTTCTTGTTTGCTCTCCGCTAAAATCTCTAAAACCTGCAAACACCTGGGCTCCGGAACCTGCTTTGGAGGCTGTGTCATAATTTTTATAAGAAGCTTCTTCACCACTATTTATTTTAAATGCATCTACCCTATACTCTAAACCTGCAGCTACATTTAATCCTTTTAGCACATTATATTTTTTTGAAAGATCGAGGTTAGATGTATTTTGCCAGAACTGCAGACCCCCTGCATCAAAGGATGTTTGTTTGTTGCCCGCAATAAAAAATTGTGTGTAGTTGATGGATTGATCAATGTTAAAATCAAATTTATTTTTTCCATAAGTATTGCTGATGTCAAGATTCCAGTCATGTAATTTTGTGCGTAAACCCACAGTAGTTGAAATATCCTGAATGTCTGTATTAATCTGCGGTAGAAAACCATTTGGATAAATAGCCAGCACATTATTTTCATAAATAGTTGCACCTGATCTTATGCTGGTAGCGCCATCGGGGTAACGGTAAAATCCGGCACTGGTTCCTTTCTTCTTACCATATCCTCCAAATAAATACAACTCTGTTTTATCACTTAACGGGTATCCAAAGTTGTAAAAAACATTGCCGCCCTTCATTTCAGAATTTCCAATATGGAGGTCAAATAAATCCCTGTTCAAACCTCGGGCAGCTATAATAGAATCATCTCTATTAGCCCCATTAACTGTACGGTAAATTCTTCCTGTATATGCGCCAGCACGGTTTGTGGCTTCCCGGCTGATGTATTCTCCGTTAAGGCTCAGGTAGCCTTTATTAATTTTAAATCCATAACCAAGTGATGCCTGGAAATTTCCACCATCATTAGCTTTTACTGAAGGATCTGCTGTATTTCCAGCAAGCGTATAAAGTCCATAATTCTTGTCATATTTTGTACGGTACTGTCCATAACTGGTTCCTGCTTCCAGCAAGCCGGTCTTCTTTTTTAATACAATATTTATTACTCCGGCAATGGCATCAGAACCATACTGTGCAGACGCTCCGTCCCTTAAAATTTCTATTCTTTCAATAGCTGTTGCAGGAATAGCGCTTAGGTCAGTACTAACCTGGCCACGGTTTACTGTTCCATTTACATTTACTAAAGCCGACTGATGGCGGCGTTTTCCATTTATCAATACTAACACCTGGTCGGTTCCTAAACCCCTTAACTGTGCAGGATCCAAATGGTCAGTCCCATCTGCAATAGTCTGCCGGGATGATTGAAAAGATGGCGCTATATAGGTAAGTATCTGATTTAAATCTACCTGACCAATGTCATTTACAATTTGTGCTATGGGAATTATATCTACAGGCACAGGTGTTTCCGTACGGGTACGGGAAAGGCTTCTTGAACCGACAACTGTAATCCCGGTAAGATCTCCTGAAGCGGAAAGCTGAACATCCTGCTCGATAGATTGGCCTGATATAACTTCTACATCCTGGCGTTGCGGTTCATAACCTACATAGGTAACAATCAATGTGTGTTTTCCGGCATTTGCAGATAACATGAAAGCTCCATTGTTGTCAGTGGTGGTTCCTGATTTCTGTCCGGCGAGTTGCACAGATGCTCCTGGAAGTACCTGGCCATCTCTATTTTTTATAATACCTTTTATAGTACCGGTACTTTGGGCAAAACTGAAAAATGTGGCTAAGAAAAATAAAAAAGACAATAAAATCTTTTTTGCAAAATTTAAGTTTCTCATAATTTGATTATTAGTGTATAAAAAAGTTGTGAAGCTAAATAGATTTGAAAAGAAAGTTTCTCGTTAGTGAATGTATTAAATATTCTTTGAATTAAATATTTTTTGCAATATCTATCATTGTAATAACCTGGTAGAGTGCGTTAAAATCCATAATACAAATAGCAAAAAAACCGTCGCATTTCTGCAACGGTTTTTTATTTAAGGTCATTTATTAATTAAACATTTTTTGCTGCAGCAGGTTTTGCGCTTCTTCTTACTACTTCTTCTTTTTTGGTATCAGCAGCGCCCAATGGTTTATCTTTAGCGAAATCAACCAGTACAGGTGCTCCTACAAAAATGGAAGAATAAGTTCCGGTGATAACGCCTATCAACATCGCAAAAGCAAATCCTCTTGTTACTTCTCCACCAAAAATAAATAATATCAGGAGGGTGACAAATACTGTTAAAGACGTCATTACAGTACGACTAAGTGTGTCATTGATGGCCCTGTTGATGATGGTTGTTTTTGTGGCACCTTTCATATCACGGCTATATTCCCTGATCCTGTCAAATACAATCACGGTATCATTCATGGAGAAACCGATCACTGTCAATATCGCAGCAATAAAGTGCTGATCGATCTCAAGTGAGAATGGTACAATTTCTTTGAAGAACGAGAATACGGCAAGTGTAACAAGGATATCATGGAACAACGTAAGGATAGTACCTGCAGAATATCTCCAGTCACGGAAGCGAAGGAAAATATACATGAAGATGATCAATAGTGCGAACACAGTTGCTTTTATTGCTCCTCTTTTCAGATCATCAGAGATACTTGGTTGTATCGTTGTGCGGCTTTGAATATTATTTTTATCAAAATCATGGTAAGAAAGATTAGCAGGCAAAGCCTTCTTCAAACCTTCATATAATTTTTGCTGCACCGAACTATCTGCATTATCAACACCCAACAGGTAAGAGGTGGTTACATTTAAATGCCTGCCATCACCTACGGTTTTGATAACGGGGTAATCGCCAAATGATTTTTTAAGATCGTCTCTCACATCATCTGCCTTCACGGTTTTATCAAACACTACCGTATAACTGCGACCACCTTTAAATTCAACACCTTCATTAAAGCCGTGAAAAAAAGATGCGATACCTGCCAGTAAAACCACCGCAGATATCATGTAAGCATATTTCCTATATTCAATAAATTTAAAGTTGGCGTGTTTAAATATTTTCTTAGAGATGCCAGTAAAATAATTAAAGTGACGTTGTTTGTTGGTCCAGAAATCAGTAATAAGCCTTGATACAAGGATACCACAGAAAAGAGAAAATATGATACCAATGATCTGTGTAGTAGCAAAACCAAGTACCGGGCCAAGACCAAAATATGCAAGGATGAATGCGGTAAGCAATGAAGTTACATGAGCATCTATAACCGGGGCCATAGAGCGTTTATATCCATCATTAACCGCTTGCTGGTAAGATTTACCACGGCTTAATTCTTCTTTTATCCTTTCAAAAATAATTACGTTGGTATCCACCGCCATTCCGATAGTAAGTACCAAACCTGCAATACCAGCGGCTGTCAATGTAAATCCAAGTGCAGTAAGTACACCGATTGTAAACAGCAGGTTTAAGATCAATGCAATGTTGGCAACCCATCCACCAGTATTATAATACACAAGCATAAGCACGAATATCACCACAAATGCGATCAGGAATGCTTTGCTACCGCCTTCCACTGCTTCTTTACCAAGGGTAGGACCTACCACTTGTTCAGCTACGATCTTTGCAGGAGCATCCAGCTTACCTGCCTTTAATATATTGGCAAGATCCTGTGCTTCTTCTACCGTAAATGAACCGGATATTTCAGAATTTCCACCTTCAATAGCACCGTTTACATTTGGAGCGCTATAAACTACATCATCCAATGCGATCACAATTGGCCTTCCTACATTTTTTCCTGTAAGCCTTGCCCATGTCTTACTACCGGTGCTGGTCATCTGCATTTTAATGGCAGGCCTGCTTAATTCATCGTAATCCTGTCTTGCTTCTTCTACAGCATCGCCTTCCAGCGGAGCTTTTTCACTTCCTGCAACTGTTTTAATAGCATATAAAGGCAGGTATCTCATATCGCCTTTTGCTGCTTTTTCTTCAATTCCAAATAAGAATTTTACGTTTGAAGGCAATGCCGATTTTACAATATCATTTTCTAAATATTGTAAGAACAGTCCTGTGTCTTTTAATGCTACCACGCCCAATTTAGAATCAAAAAATTGCTTGCCATTCTTATCAGTTTGAACATCAATCGGGTTGATGATACGGAAGAATGGATTTTGATTGGCTTTTAATTTAGTAGAATCTTTTACAACTGTTGTATCAGTGCTGCTTATCCCAGATAAATATTTTTGAAGGTTCTCATCCGCAATTTTTAATGATGGAGCTAGTTCGTCAATACGGTAAACTTCCCAGAACTGAAGGTTTGCAGAAGATTGAAGGAATTTTCTAACCCTTACCACATCTGTAATACCAGCAAGTTCCACATTTATCACACCTTTTGTTTCGTCTAGGTTGATATTGGGCTGAGCCACACCAAACTTATCAATACGTTTTACCAGGATCTTATAGGTCTGGTTGATGGCGCCTTTTGCGGTATTCTTTATTTTATTAATAACCTGGTTATCATTATCAGTTATCTTAACTTCTTTGCCCGGCCCTGCAAATAAAGCAGCTAATTTGCCACTTCCATTTTGCGCAATATAGGCGTCGCTGAAAAGAGTGATAAAATCAGATTCACTGTTTATTTTTTTTGCATTTGCATTTTGTAATGCCTGCAGTAACTGCGGATCTTTATTGTTATTGCTTAATGACTTCAATAAGCCTTCAAGGCTTACATCCATTGTTACGCTAATACCGCCTTGCAGATCAAGCCCAAGGTTTAGTTCGTTTTCTTTACACTTTTGGTAGGTGGTTCCTATCACAGGATAAATAGCTTTATCTCTTGTGCTGTCAAGGATCCTGTGGGTAGTTAATTTAACCAGTGCTTCATTTTCATCTGCAGATAAATTGCCATTTTGATTTTTTACGATACGGGCAGCCTGAGTACGCACTTTGCTTTCATAACTGCGAACTACCCAGGTATAAGATAATTCCCACAGTGAGATAAGCGTCAAGGCGATGGTAAAAAACCAAACTAAACCTTTCAATTTCATGTTATTCTTTTTAAGATTTTTAATGGCCATGCAAAACTTCAATATTGGTATTTGTAATTTTTTTTACAGTAACCAATTTTGAGTTAATACATAAATAGTACAGTTAATTTTTTAGAGTGTGCAAAGATAGGGGAAAATGACTATGAAGATTGATGCAGGTTTATTTTGAAAATTAACCCATTTTGCAGCAAAATTATACCATGAATAAGGCAAGAAACAAGTTCATGTTAGGCTTTGTATTCTTAATTAATGCTATATGTTGTTCTTCAACTAAAAAAACGACAGAGCCTGTCAATAACCCCATGCTTTCATCCCAAAAGTTTAAAAGTGAAAACGATGATATGTTTTTTGAGCAGCTTTTTAAACAGTACCCTGCATGGTTCAATGATGTATTGGCACATAAAAAAGATTGGAATGTCCAGGTTATTTATACCCAGATCAACAGGAAAAAAAATGGTGAGCCGGAACTGATCAATCATTATTTTAATACGAAAGACCAAGCATATTTTTATCCGGCTTCTACAGTAAAATTTCCCGTTGCATTACTTGCACTGCAAAAGCTTAATGAACTAAAAGAAAGCGGTATTGACCTGAATACCAGCATGCTTAATCTTGCTACATACAACGGTCAGTCTGATGTGTACAATGAGCCCAACAGTCCCGATGGAAGACCAACCATTGCAAATTATGTAAAGAAGATATTCCTGGTAAGTGATAATGATGCGTTCAACAGGCTGTATGAATTCCTTGGCCAGGATTATATAAATCGTGAGCTGCAAAAAAAAGGATATATGAGTGCACAGATACTGCATCGGTTGGATATCTTTTTGTCAGAAGATGAAAACCGCCATACAAATGAAATAGCTTTTTATGACAGTAGTGGCAAAATAATTTACCGGCAGCCCATGCAGTTTAACACGACTAAATATCCGGACCGAAAAGACTCATTGGGAAATGGTTATTACAGTGGAGGCTTATTGAAAAATGACCCAATGAATTTTTCAAAAAAGAATAGAATATCCTTAACGGATCTTCATGCAATACTTACAAGTTTAATTTTTCCTAAAGCCGTGAAGCCCTCACAGCGATTTAATATTAATGAAAATGACAGGAAAATGGTTTTAGAATACATGTCTATGTTTCCGGGTGAATCGAAATTTCCTGCGTATGATAGTAGTTACCAGGATGTATATTCAAAATTTATTTTGATGGGAGCAGGGAAGGAACCAATGCCAGCGGGGATAAGGATCTTTAATAAAGAAGGAGATGCGTATGGTCACATGATAGATGTAGCCTATGTGGTAGATTTTGAAAAAAATATTGAGTTTATGGCTTCTGCCATTATTTACTGTAACGTAGATGGTATTTTAAACGATGATAAATATGATTATGATTTAATCGGGAAACCTTTCATGAAAAACCTTGGGCAGGCTTTATATAATTATGAAGTTAACAGGCCAAGGCAAGTTCAACCAAACCTATCTTCTTTCAAATTCAATTACGGTAAATAACTATTTTCGCTCACCAATAACTATTGCATGAAATTATCTTCTTTACTTTCCCGATTTAATGAACCCGAAACATTGAAGATGGCAAAGCTTGGCCGTGAACTGAGGGCAAAAGGAATTGACATCACTGACCTAAGCCTCGGTGAGCCCGACTTTGACACACCACAGCATATTAAAGACGCAGCCAAAAAAGCTATTGACGATAATTATAGTCACTATACACCAGTAGCTGGTTACCTCGATCTACGTGAAGCCATTTGTGAAAAATTAAAAAGAGATAATGACCTTGTATATAAACCAACCCAAATTGTTGTTAGCACTGGTGCAAAACAAAGTATTGCAAATACAGTACTAAGCATTGTAAGTCCCGGCGATGAAGTGATCATACCAACTCCCTACTGGGTTACATACAGCGAGATCGTGAGGCTTGCAGGTGGAGAAGTAAGGCTTGTTAAAACATCATTGGAAAGTGGTTTTAAAATTACCCCGGAAGAACTTGAATCTGCAATTACGAATAAAACAAAGCTCTTCATGTTCTCATCCCCATGTAATCCTACGGGAGCAGTGTATAGCAAAACTGAGTTATCAGCGCTTGCCGAAATGTTTGCAAAACATCCGGACATTTTTATCATGGCAGATGAAATATATGAGCATATAAATTTTATAGGAAAGCATGAAAGCATAGCGCAATTTGAAAAAATAAAAGAGCAGGTAATACTGGTAAATGGATTGAGCAAGGGATTTGCTATGACGGGCTGGAGGCTGGGATATATTGCCGCTGCAGAAGAGGTAGCAAAGGCCTGTGATAAAGTACAGGGACAATTTACAAGTGGTGCAAATGCCATTACTCAAAGAGCAGCGATAACAGCGCTTACCGGCGACCTGAGACCAACAATTGCCATGGTGGATGAATTTAAAAAAAGAAGAACAAGGGTTAACGAATTAATAAATGAGATCCCTGGAATTGAATGCACTGTGCCTCCCGGGGCGTTTTATATTTTCCCGGATATCCATACTTACTTCAACAAAAAAACTCCCGCAGGCGAAACCATCTATAATGCAGATGAACTTTCTATGTACCTTCTGAATACTGCTCATGTTTCAGTTGTATCGGGCAAAGCATTTGGCGAAGAAAATTGCATCAGGATTTCTTTTGCAAACAGTATGGATAATATTGAGAAAGGATTTAAAAAAATTAAAAATGCACTGGCAGACTTACGCTAGTGATAATAATTTTTCATGCAATGCAATGACCTGTGGTAACAAAAGTTCCTTTTCATCATTTATTAATACAAAATCGCAGCGATTCATTTTTTCTGTTTCATTCATTTGTTTTTCCGCCCTCGCCATAACAGCTTCCTTTGTGCTGTTTTCCCTTTGCATTGCTCTTTGTATCCTCAGGTTCAATGGCGCACTCACGCCAATGACATAGTCAAGTTGTTTTTCTGCACCGCTTTCAAAAATTAGTGCTGCTTCTTTTATAGCATAAGGGCTGGTTTGTCGTTTCATCCATATTGATGCATCTGCAATGGTAGCCGGATGTACAAGTGAATTTAGCAGGGCAAGTTTTTCAGGGCTGTTGAATATTTCTGCGGCCAGCCATTGCCGGTCAAGCATATTATTCCTGTAAACATTTTCTCCAAATTTATCCAGCAATTTTTGTTTCAGCACTGCATCTTCATTCATAATTCTCTTTGCTGCAGTATCCGCATAATACACAGGAATACCGAGCACTTCAAAAATGTGTGCCACGGTAGTTTTACCGCTTCCGATGCCGCCGGTAAGTCCTATTCGTAATGTCATAATAAAATTAGTCAAAGGTCAATGGTCAATAAGTCAAAATAAAAATCAAGTATTAGGTATCAAGAATCTAGTATCAAAAAAATAAAAAACCTCCTGCAATTTAATGCAAGAGGCGAAGTTAAATTAAAGTCACCCTTATCTACTTGTGGAGAAGGGAAGGGGATGAGGCTATTTCTTTACTTCAACAGCAGCCTTATTCAGGTTGGCTGTCCACTCCATACTCACAGAAGATTTTTCAATTTTGATATAGCTGCCAGGACTAGTTTCCAACATCATGGTCGCATCATCATTTATTTTATTTATCGTTCCATGAATACCAGCGATCGTTACAATTTTATCTCCCTTTTGCAGGTTGTTCAGCAATTCTTTCTGTTGCTTTGCTTTTTTTGCCTGTGGCCTTATCATGAACATCCAAAAAACAAGGATCATTAATCCCATCATGATTAAAGTACCGCTACTGCCGCCCTTTCCCTGTGGATCCATCATCAAAAAAATACTTAGTAATTGCATTATTCAAGTTTTAAAACTGCCTTGGCAGTGTTGTTAATAAATATTTACTCTTTAGTTTTTGGTAATACTTCACCAGTTAACTGCAGCGCAGGAAAACCCGGGTTTGCATTGCTCAATACATTTACGGTTTTATGCGCCTGGCCAACTCTTCCCTGGCTATTAAATTTCACTTTTATAAATCCTATTTCTCCTGGCATTATGGGTGCTTCTGGCTTTTCAGGTATAGTGCATCCACAGCTTGCCGAAACATTGCTTACGATCAACGGGTTGTTGCTAGTATTTTTAAAACGGTAATTGAATTCTACAACTTCTCCATCCGTAACTTTTCCGAAATCATAAACTGAATCTATCAATTGTACTGTAGATGGGTCTTTCAGCACTTCCTGTTTTAATACATCGGGCATTGTGGATTGCTGATCTTTTTTTCTAACATCACAACCTGATAGCATTGATACCAGACCAAAAACCATTAAAGTCGATTTAAACATGCAGTTGATTTTAGTTTACGCTATTTTTAAAATTACGTTTTTGGATCTTATTTTCAGTCATTAGTTCTTTGTGAATATTGTCCAGCAATCCATTTACAAACTGGCCACTTTGGGGTGTGCTGTAAGCTTTTGCCAGGTCAATATATTCATTAATCGTTACTTTGGTAGGGATCGTATCAAAATATAAAAATTCTGAAACACCCATTTGTAATATGATCAGGTCAAGAGCAGCAATCCTTTCGGCATCCCAATTATTAAGTTTCGGTTTAATAAGACTTAATGTGTAATCAGTTTTATCCAGCACTGTAGTGAGCAGGCTTTTGGCAAACTCATGTTTTTCTTTGCTCAAAACATCTGCAAAAACCTGTAATGTAGGTTTATTGAGGTAGCTAAGTACAAGCGTATTCATCATCTCCGCATCATCATCCCAGTTTATAAAAAGCTCCTCAATATGGCTGATAAAATCTTCATTCGGCAACATCAGGTCTGTAAAAATGAAATCAAGCATTCTTTTTTCAAGTTTTTTATTCCGGCTTTTTTCCTCGATGTATTCCTGGTATTCTGGTGTTGCCAGCAGGCTGATGTATATTTTTTTTAATAATTCTGTGTCAACAATATGATCAAGTTTGCCATGGCTCACGGCTGATTTAAAACTTGCATCTTCTTTAATATGCCAGATGAGTTCGTTCCCTGATATCTTTGTATTTACAGAAAGGTCGCCGACGGTTGGCAAGTGCTTGCTCGCTTTCTTGATGGCATCTTTTTCTGCATAAGAGCCCACTTCAGTAATAAAATAAATAAGGTAGGTAAAGAGCAGGCGGGTCTGGTCTATTTTCTTGGCAAGGATCTGCAAAGGTTCGCCTGGTTTAGCTTCTGCCTTCAGGCTATCAATTGCATACAGGGTTTGCATCACCTTTACCCGTATATTTCTCCTGCTTATCATGTGCTCATCTTTGATAAAGGGGGCAAAATTATGACTTATAAATTTTAGTTACAGCTTTAATAACTTATTAATTGTAAAAATGAAAAATTGTCCTGCATATAAGCAACAAAACATGACATAGCATGTAGATATATGTCAAGTATTCGTTTTCTGCTTTTTGGCACAAATTTTAGCGTAGTTTTGCGTCCCATTCTAAAATGGATTTTTTTACATTCATACAAAATCAAATAAAATTATGGCTAAGAAGTCGTTAAACATTACCCCTTTGCACGACAGGGTAATTGTGAAACCTGCCGCAGCTGAAACTAAAACTGCCGGCGGAATTATTATTCCGGATACTGCTAAAGAAAAACCACAGAAAGGCGTTGTTCTTGCAGCAGGCCCTGGTAAATTAGATGAACCTGTTACTGTTAAAGCGGGCGACAGCGTACTTTATGGCAAATATGCTGGTACAGAAATATCAGTAGATGGTGAAGACTATCTCATCATGAGAGAAAGTGATATACTGGCGATCGTTTAAATATGAAAATGACGCAATGGCTCAATGTGAAAATTAAATACACACTGCCATCAGCATTTTCGAATTTTCAAATTTTCAAATTTTCAAATTAAGTATTATGTCTAAAATGATCTACTTCGATATCGAAGCAAGAAATAAAATGAAGAAAGGTGTTGACACGTTGGCCAACGCTGTAAAAGTAACTCTTGGACCAAAAGGTCGCAATGTAGTTATTGAGAAAAAATTTGGCGCACCACAGGTTACTAAAGATGGTGTTACTGTAGCAAAAGAAATTGAACTGGAAGATCCTATTGAAAACATGGGCGCACAGATGGTAAAAGAAGTGGCTTCTAAAACTGCTGATATTGCAGGTGACGGAACTACTACTGCAACTGTTCTTGCACAATCCATCATCAGTGAAGGTTTAAAGATGGTTGCAGCCGGTGCAAATCCAATGGACCTGAAACGTGGTATCGACAAAGCTGTTAGCCTTGTTGTAGAAAGTCTTCGTGGCCAATCACAAACTGTAGGAAACGATAGCAAAAAAATTCAGCAGGTTGCTACTATCTCTGCTAACAATGATGAAACTATTGGTAAACTGATAGCAGAAGCATTTGGTAAAGTGGGTAAGGAAGGTGTGATCACTGTGGAAGAAGCAAAAGGAACAGATACAACTGTTGATATTGTAGAAGGTATGCAATTTGACCGTGGATACATATCTCCATACTTTGTAACCAATAGCGAAAAAATGCAGGTGGAGTTACAGGCGCCTTACATTTTGATCTTTGATAAAAAGATTTCTGCCATGAAAGACATTCTTCATATCCTGGAGAAAGTAGCACAAAGCGGAAGGCCGTTATTAATTATTGCAGAAGACCTGGAAGGTGAGGCACTGGCTACATTAGTGGTAAATAAATTACGTGGTACTTTGAAAGTTGCAGCAGTAAAAGCCCCGGGCTTTGGCGACCGTCGCAAAGAAATGCTTACAGATATTGCAATCCTTACAGGCGGCGAAGTTATCAGCGAAGAATTGGGAAATAAATTAGAAGGTGTAGAATTGAAAGTGCTTGGACAGGCAGCTTCTATTACTATTGACAAAGACAACACAACTGTTGTAGGTGGTAAAGGAGAAAAGAAAGCAATTGTCGCTCGTGTTAATCAAATTAAAGCACAGGTAGAAAATACTACCAGCGATTACGATAAAGAGAAATTACAGGAGCGTTTAGCTAAATTGGCTGGCGGTGTTGCAGTTCTTTATGTTGGTGCTGCTACAGAAGTGGAAATGAAAGAAAAGAAAGATCGTGTTGATGATGCGCTTCATGCAACTCGTGCTGCGGTTGAAGAAGGTATTGTACCAGGTGGTGGTGTGGCTTATATCCGTGCTATTGCAAGCCTTGATCCTAAAGTGAAAGGACAGATAGCTGACGAGCAAACAGGTATGGCTATTGTACGCCGTGCACTTGAAGAGCCCGTTCGCATTCTTACAGAAAATGCTGGTATTGATGGTTCAATCGTTATCCAGAAAATTAAAGAAGGTAAAGGCGATTTTGGTTTCAATGCGAGAACAGAAGTGTATGAAAATCTTTTCAAAGCGGGTGTTATTGACCCAACAAAAGTTAGCCGTGTAGCATTAGAAAATGCTGCTTCTATTGCTGGTATGTTGCTCACTACAGAATGTGTGATTGCAGACAAGCCTAAAAAAGAAGAAGCCCACATGCATGGTGGTGGAGCACCTGATATGGGTGGAATGGGTTATTAGTAGAAAAGTAAAAAAAGTATATAAAGTAAATCCCCGTTGTATGGCAGCGGGGATTTTTTTTATCCTGAAATGGAATGATTGAATTATAGAACTGCAGGTAAATTAACTAACGAAGAGCACTTACCATCATAGGGCCCAGTCTTGCAGCCCATTTCTGGTATTCCTTTCCGGAAGGGTGAAGGCCATCAGAAGCCAATAAGGTAGCGTCATTTTTTGCTTCCCTTGTAGAAGCTGTTATATCTAAATAATTACATCCATATTGATTAGTTACAGATTTATTGATTGTATTAAACTGGTCGATCTGTATCCTTATCATCGCTGTATCGGAATTAGCAGCGAATGGTGTAACACTGTAATCTGGTATAGAAAGTACGAACACATGACCCCGTAAATTTCCAGCAAGCGCAATGGAAGTATTCAACAGCCCGGTAAATCTTTCCCTGTAACCGGTTGTATCATGAAACTGGTATTGATCATTAACACCAATAAGCACGCTCACAACATTGTAAGGGCCATGTGGATTTTGTACTGCTATAGCATTTTTAAGATTATCTGATGTCCATCCCGTTGTTGCGATTATTTCCGGCTCTGCCATTTTTATTCCTGCGGCCTGCAGCCAGTTTTTTGTTTGTACAGGAAAACGATCTGTAACAGGAACAGATTGACCTATAGTATATGAATCGCCTAATGCGAGGTATGTCTTAGAATTACCGTCGGTTGAATAATTAAAATTGCTGCCACTGGCCATCATCGTTTTTTTGCAATTTGTAAATGCAAAAATTATAAAAAAAAGTGGAATAAACTTTATTGATTTTACCATAGAATGATTTACGTAATCAGGGGCCATACAGGATTTTCATTTTGGTAATATTAACAGACACCTGTTAATTAAGAACTAACGAATGGTAAGATAGCGTTCAGAAAATCAGGCTTGCATTTTGTCAATGATTGTATAAAAGGCCCCATAAAATCTAAAAAAATATGATCATCAAATTAATAAAATTTCAACATCTGATCTTAACTATGTGCACAGTAAGTCTATTCTCCTGCGACATGGCAACCGACACTGGTAGTGAGACGGAAATACAGGGAAAGGAACGTAAACTTCCTGGCCATATGGTCTATTCTTATGATTGCCTGCAGAAAGATTCGAGTTCCTTAACTGGTATTTTGGGTAAAGCCGATGACATCATCGGGAAAGTAGCTACGTTCAATATCACAGTTTCAGACCAGGACCAGGTGGCTTTTGGTAATCAGTTTATAAAAGAGGCGCAGCAGGATAAAAATTTTTCCATAGATTCTTTAAACCTGGTAAATAAAAAACTGGATGCAATCCTGGAAAACCTGCTTAGAAAAAGATCAAATCCCACTGCAATCATCTATAAAATATACCTGCTGGATGATACCAATACGATCAATGCTTATACGGTTGGAGGAAAAATATTTATTACAAAAGCAATGCTGGCAAAATGCAAAAATGACGATCAGCTTTATGCCATTATCGGGCATGAAGTAGGGCACAATGAAAAAGGTCATATTAAAAATACTATCAAGCAAATGATAGCAAGTAAAAAGTTTTTTGGAGACTGGGGAGATATGTTTTTCGCTGCAAAGAAATTGTTGACGGGATCATTTAACCAGAAGAATGAATTAGAAGCAGACTATTACGGAATAGACCTGGCCTGGAAACTTGGTTATGATATTTGTGCCATAAAATCTTTTTGGGATGATATGGCTAAGGGAGAGGAACATGAAGATTTCCTTGATTTTATAAGAACGCATCCCTATTCTGATGTAAGAAGTAAATGCCTGGTGAACCATATCCAGATTAATTTTAAACAACAATGTAATTGATGGACCTAAAGCGATATATTAATGCACAACGAACTTTTTATTCCATTGCCCTGGCAGAAATAAAGAGCGGCAGGAAAAGAAGTCATTGGATGTGGTTTATATTTCCGCAAATACATTGCCTTGGCTCCAGCCGCACTTCTATATACTATGCAATAAAAAATATAGATGAGGCACAGAAGTACCTTCAACATCAAATATTAGGTAACAGGCTTTTAGAAATTTCTGAATTATTACTACATATAGAAGGCAATAATGCCACTGAATTTTTGGGCACCCCTGATGATATGAAATTGAGATCATCCATGACATTATTTGCCTCGTTACAAAATACAGCTCCTGTTTTTGAAATGGTTTTAAAAAAATTTTTCAACTCCGAGAGGGATACAAAAACCCTGGAAATAATAATCAGGAAATAATAAATCGTTATTAATTTAAGAATAACTAAAACCAATAATAACCATATGTTATTTTGAATTTAACCGAATAGCTTTTTTGCGGACAAATTATCCAGAAAGGCTATATGAAGAAAGGAAAATAAATAATTCTAAATTTTTTTTTGGAATTGTGAAAGCTAATACCAATTTTTGTTACGAATTTTAATTCATATTACCTCAGATTAAGGAAACCAAAACTAGCTCTCATAGAAAACTAAGCATCATACAACTGTTGCATTTAGTGTAAGAATTATGACTTTTAAATAAAAGATTGCCTTTAACCATTTATTTTACTGAATTTGGTACGAGGTTTAAAAAGCTTCCAATCCTACTTTCTGTAAGAATCTCCACTGATCCAAAAATTCTGCTAAACCGCTTTAATCATAATCACGAAAGCTATAAAAATTTTATATGAAAAGATTTCTACTCTTATTTTTTACATCAATAATATTTTTTCAGGCAAGTGCACAACAATCTGTTGCAAGGCAATGGAATGAAGCAACGCTTTCGGCAATCAGGGGTGATCTTGCCCGACCACCCGTGCAGGCAAGAAATCTGTTCCATGTGTCTGTAGCTATGTACGACGCATGGGCTGCTTATGATATAATGGCCACGACTTACCTTATTGGTAAAACCGTGAATGGTAATTTTTATCCTTATTCAGGCATTCCGCCCGGAGCTCCCGCAAATGTGCCCGACGCCAGGAAAAAAGCGATTAGCTATGCAGCTTACCGGGTGCTGGTTAAGAGATATTCTACATCGCCTCACGCCACTGAGGCCATGCAATTATTCCGGAATTTAATGAACACACTTGGATATGATACCAGCTATACGGCAACAAATTATGCTGGCGGAAACCCGGCAGATCTTGGCAATTTCATTGGTGCACAAGTAATTCAAATGGGCCTGGTGGATGGCGCCAGGGAAAACCAGAATTATGGTTCTTCAACATATTCTCCAGTTAATCCATTCTTACATACAGATAGTAGTGGCAATCGAACCATGATAGATCCCAATCGCTGGCAGCCCCTTTATATTAATACCGCTTTAGATCAGAATGGCAATCCAGTAGGCTCATTGCAAAATTTTGTTTGCCCTGAATGGGGTTCTGTTGGATGCTTTACGCTTGCAAATCCTGTTAACCATGTAAGGGATGGCCATACCTATCCCGTTTTTATGGATCCCGGCACCCCACCCATGCTGGATACTTTAAATGTAAATGATTCATCGTCTTACTATTTTAAAAAAGGACACGAGATGGTATCTGTCTGGTCATCTCATTTGAGTCCAGACGATAACGTTATGTGGGATATTTCACCCAATGCGATCGGCAATGTACAATCGCTTCCAACAACAAGGAGCGGGCAATTAAATTTTTATAATTTCCTGCAAGGTGGAGATGCGGGAACAGGTTATACTGTAAATCCTAAAACAAACAATTCATATACTCCGCAAATTGTAAAACGTGGAGATTACACAAGAGTAATAACGCAATATTGGGCAGATGGCCCGGCATCTGAAACACCTCCAGGTCATTGGTATGTTTTGCTAAATGAAATAAGTGATGATCCACAATTTGAAAAAAGATATGAAGGCGTGGGACCACTTTTAGATAACCTGGAGTGGGATGTGAAAGCATACTTTACCCTGGGAGGAGCTGAACATGATGCCGCTATTGCATGTTGGGGTATCAAAGGCTGGTATGATGCTCCCCGGCCTATTTCAATGATAAGAAAAATGGCTGAATATGGCCAGTCGTCTGATCCATTGTTGCCATCCTATCATCCGGCAGGCATACCATTGGTACCCGGCAATGTTGAATTAATTTATGCAGGCGATCCACTTGCCGGCATCAATAATATTAATGTAGGTAAGATCAAATTGAAATCTTGGCGAGGCTTTAATTTTATTACAAATCCTGCAACAGACCATGCCGGAGTAGGTTGGATATTAGCAAAGAACTGGCTGCCCTACCAGCGAAAGACTTTTGTAACTCCACCATTTGCAGGGTATGTCTCTGGCCATTCAACATATTCAAGAGCAGCAGCAGAAGTTTTAACTGCTTTAACAGGAGATCCATTTTTCCCCGGGGGTATTCATCAATTTGTAGTGCCTGCAAACAGCACTTACATAGGTTTAGAAGCCGGACCAACAACAGAAATAAGGCTGCAGTGGGCAACTTACAGGGATGCTTCCGATCAGTCAAGTTTGTCAAGAATATGGGGTGGCATTCATCCTCCGTTTGATGATATTCCAGGTAGGTTGATAGGAAAACAGATAGGTATCGCTTCGCATGCGAAAGCAAAAACTTATTTCTTTTCTAATGTTGTTTCGGTATTGCTTACAAGCTATACGGTATCAGAAAATAACTGCACCATAAATATTAAATGGACCTCGGCTACTGAAGAAAATACGAAGATGTTTAAAATATTAAAAAGCAATGACGGCATTAGGTTTCAGCAAATAGCTATTTTAAATGCTGCAGGAAATTCTACTTCATTAAAGTCATACAGTTTTACGGACGAGTATCCATCAACGAATAATTTTTATAAACTTGTAGCTACAGGTTTGAATGGCAGAGAAACTGTTTTTGAGACCCGACAAGTTGCAATTCAACACTGTGCGGCCCTTAATAATTTTGTGAATATAAGGCCCAACCCGGTACAGAGCCAGGCTACTGCAGAATTCGTAAATAACAATAATTATAAAAATTTTGAAATAATATTATTGGATATAAGTGGCAAAAAAATATTATCACAAAAAGGAACATTGCATGCAGGCAATAACCAGGTAATACTCAGGACCGAAGCACTTATGCCGGGCATATACCCAGTTAAAATTTTAATGGATGGTGCGGAAATGAGTGTTCAGAAGTTGATAAAACTCTGATGATTGCTATGCAATCAATTTACGGTTTCAATGCCCGTTTGTAAAGCTGTACGGCATTCTCTAAGCCGAGATAAATTGCATCGCAAACCAGGGCGTGGCCAATAGATACCTCCAGTAACCCTGGAATTTGCCTTGCAAAAAAGGAAAGATTCTCAAGATCCAGGTCATGTCCTGCATTTATACCAAGCCCAAGGTCATTTGCTTTAATTGCTGCATTCCTGTAAGGTTCTATGGCGTGTTCTTTATCGCCACTAGCAAATTGCGTTGCATAGCTTTCAGTGTATAGTTCTATTCTGTCAGTGCCTGTAGTAGCAGCGGCTTCAATCATTTCTATAACTGGATCTACAAATATTGAAACCCTTATACCTTCACTTTTAAAAACCGAAATGATGTGTTTTAAATAAGCCTGGTGTTCAATAATGTTCCAACCATGATTGCTGGTTATTTGTCCCAATGCATCTGGAACAAGCGTTACCTGGGTAGGATTATTTGCCAATACCATTTCTACAAATTTTTCTTCAGTAGGGTTTCCTTCAATATTAAATTCGGTGGTGATTATTTTTTTTAGTTCATACACATCTGCATAACGAATATGGCGTTCATCGGGCCTGGGATGGACTGTGATTCCATCAGCACCAAAGCGTTCAATGTCTTTTGCTGCTTTGATTATGTCTGGATTATTATGACCACGTGCATTGCGTAGCGTTGCCAGTTTATTTATGTTGACTGAGAGTTTTGTCATTGATAAAATTAATGAACAAAGCTATTTAAAAATATTTCTCAGTGCTGAACAAAGAAGACAGAAAAAAAGCCGGGCTAAGCCGGCTTAAAATTAGTGTCATAAAGATCTACCTCAAAAACAAGATCTCCCTGTACTTTGGCAATAACCATACACTATCGTCAACCATTAGCTCCAGTTTATCCCCGTTATAGCGAATGCTGTCAAAATGCTTTCCTTTCACTTCATCGCAATATGCAATAGCACGCTGGCGGGTATCGGTAATTTCGTTCGCTGTTTTCCGTGCTTCTATCATAGAGGTAACCTGCTCACTTATCTCGTTAATATGTGTAGTGATCTCTTTAAGAATATTTAATTGATTCTTATAAAAGCTTTCATCTAATCCTGTTGCTTTTATTCCTGTAATATTTTCCAGCAGGATATTCTGGTATTTAATAGATGAAGGAATGATAAGGGTGCTTGCTATATCGCCCATTACCCTTGCTTCAATCTGAACTTTTTTTATATATTCTTCCAGCATGATCTCATGCCTAGCTTCCAGTTCAGCATGCGTGTAAATATTATGTGATTCAAAAAGCGATTTAGATTTTTTGGTTACAAAAGCATCCAGCGCAAGAGGAGTGGTCTTTATATTTTCCAATCCACGCTTTTCGGCTTCTTTAGCCCATTCTTCACTATAACCATCACCTTCAAATAATACTTTTTTACTTTCTACAATATAATGCTGAATGACCTGCATGATAGCCACTTCTTTCTTCTCACCTTTTTCTATCAGGCTATCTACTTCGGCTTTAAAACTCTTTAAGGTGTCTGCCATAATTGTATTCAACGTCGTCATAGGCCCGGCGCAATTTGCAGAAGATCCAACTGCCCTGAACTCAAATTTATTTCCGGTAAATGCAAAGGGAGAAGTACGGTTACGATCTGTATTGTCAAGCATCAATTCAGGAATGCTTTTATGAATGTCAAGTTTCAACAAGGCTTCATCCTGCTCATCAAAATTTCCACCTACTCTTTTTTCTACTTGCTCCAATGCATCAGTCAGATATTTACCAATAAAAATTGAAATGATCGCAGGCGGCGCTTCATTTGCTCCCAACCTATGATCGTTACCTGCACTGGCTATAGAAGCTCTCAAAAGATCTGCATAATCGTGTACCGCTTTTATGGTGTTCACAAAAAATGTGAGGAACATTAAATTAGTCTTTGGCGTTTTACCAGGAGCTAATAAATTCACTCCTGTATCAGTGCTCATGCTCCAGTTATTGTGTTTACCGCTGCCGTTAATGCCAGCAAATGGTTTTTCGTGTAGCAATACCACCAGGTTATGTCTTTTAGCGACCCGAACCATTACATCCATCAGTAGTGTGTTATGATCTACGGCAAGGTTTGCTTCTTCAAAAATTGGTGCACATTCAAATTGAGATGGAGCCACTTCATTGTGTCTTGTGCGCAAAGGAATTCCCAGGCGGTAAGATTCTTTTTCAAAATCACGCATGAAAGCATACACTCTTTCAGGTATGGCGCCAAAATAATGATCCTCAAGTTGCTGGCCTTTTGCAGGCGCATGACCAAACACCGTGCGGCCTGTTAACAAAAGATCCGGTCTCGCATTGGCAAGTCCTGCATCCACAACAAAATATTCCTGTTCCCAACCAAGGGTGGCAGTAACTTTTGAAATGTTCTTATCAAAATACTGGCAAACATCTACAGCGGCTTTATCCAAGGCAACCAATGCTTTCAGTAAAGGTGTCTTGGTATCCAAAGATTCTCCCGTATAACTCACAAAGATGGTTGGGATACAAAGGGTTTTCCCGCCACCAATTTCCATAATGAATGCGGGTGAAGAAGGATCCCAAGCAGTATATCCACGTGCCTCGAATGTAGCCCTTAGTCCACCACTGGGAAAAGAAGATGCATCAGGTTCCTGTTGAATGAGTGCAGCGCCTTCAAATTCTTCGATAGGGCTGCCATCTCCTTTTATGGTAAAGAATGAATCATGTTTTTCAGCAGATAAACCTGTGAGTGGCTGAAACCAATGGGTGAAATGCGTAACGCCTTTGCTTTCTGCCCAGGCACGCAGGCCATTGGCGATCTGGTTGCCCATAACCCTGTCAATCTTTTTACCGCCCCTTGTAGAAGCAAGTAAACTTTTATATGCATCATCGCTCAGGTAGTGCCGGGCAGTTTTTAGGGTAAACACATTCTCGTTGAAAATGCCCGTGATCCGGGCTGAACTTTCGACTTCTTTTTTAAACTTAGAAGTAAGGTTATCTATAGCTTTGAATCGCAAAGTGTTCATTTATTTCCGATTTTAGGCACAAAAAAAAGCTATCTACAGCTATAAATCAAATTTATTTCCTTCAAAATTTAAATTTTATGAAGGGAATGTAGAGAATAGTTTAGATATATTATATTTTAATACGTTTAGGAACTCTCATCAGAAAAGGAATAACGAGACAAGTAAGGTATAAGCTGCGATAGCGCACAATACTTCCGGAATTAGGTACAATATACCCGGTGATCAAGAGCATGGCGAAACAAAAAGTAACCAGGAAAAATATAAACCGGTAGGCTGAGGTTTGTGCGGGGCGCTGGAATAAAGCGTATAAAATAATAAAAATGATG